>CALCNB010000344.1 GCA_937897785.1 uncultured Cellvibrionales bacterium
TGATGCGATCATCAAGCAAGCATTTACAAATAAAAATTAACAGAGACTAAGGCCTATGTTGAGTAATATACCAGTGAGCTTTTTATTCCGTTTAGAAGCCTTTATCGATCAGCCCATCGCCATTAGCCCTGGCCCACAAGCCGATCGAGTGATTGTTGCGCCGACGGGTGGGGTGGTTGAAGGGCCGGCTTTTAATGGTGAGATTGTGGCTGGCCCCAGCTCAGAATGGGCGACTTTGCGAGCCGATGGCACAATGAAAGCGGACGTAAGGCTGGTATTGCGAAGTCACGATCAGCAATACGTTTTAATGACTTATAATGGCATAGCGAAACCAGAAGGGGACAGTTTGACGGTTATTATTGCGCCGTTATTTGAAACGGCAGTACCAGAATTCACATGGCTTAATAATTTACAAGCACTAGGCATCGGCAAACCTACCGATCAGGGTATTGCTTATGATATTTATCAGATCAATATCCCTGAATAACCGTTACCCATTTTTTTAAAATAATAATAGAGGCATTCTTGATGAGTACTGTTCCCCTAAGTAAGCGACCGATTGATATTTTATTAATTGCCTTTTATTCGATTTCATTTACCTATGGCTTGTTGTTTAATATTCCAGAGGCTCTGGGCGTGGCGGTTAGCCCTGACAGCCCATGGCCGCCATTGCGCTGGCTCTATGACTGGGCGGTGGCGGAAGAACCCGCACACCTATTAGTGCCGTTGCCGATTTTTTTACTAAGCGCAACGGCCATCGATGCCTTTGTTCATACGCCGTTTATTGCAGTGATGATCTATGCGTTAGTTAATGAAAAAAATTGGATACGGTTGCCTTGTTGGCTGTTTGCCGGATCTGCCATAACAAATATGTATTACTATTTTATGGCGACCCTTTTGGGCGATCATCCGCCACCTAACACTTTTTATTATTTAGTTTTCAACTTACCATGGCTGCTAATGCCGGTTTTGTTAGTGTGGCGAATGCGGCATCCACAACCTTTTTGTAGTGACCAAGAGTAGTTAATGATGACTAATAATAAGCCTGCTGAAGTTATCTCCCCATCGATTCAAAATTTTGTATTGTCCCATCGAGATAATGATAATGTAGCAATTGTCTTTGAGGATCAGCAGTGGAGTTACCGTGAGTATGTTCAAGCGTGTGGTCAATTGGCCAACTTATTTTTGGCACAGAGAGATGACGGTCCTTTTCACGTTGGCGTGTTGCTCGATAATATTCCCGACTATTTAATTACATTGGGCGCGGCGGCACTAGCTGGTGCGGC
Organism: uncultured Cellvibrionales bacterium; assembly: GCA_937897785.1. Lineage (GTDB taxonomy): Bacteria > Pseudomonadota > Gammaproteobacteria > Pseudomonadales > UBA7434 > UBA7434. Next base: position 1,287 of record CALCNB010000344.1, read on the forward strand.
AGTGGTTGGCTTAAACCCAACACGACGTGGCGCTGAGTTGGCGCGAGATATTGAACACAGTGATTGTCAATTTCTCATTACTGAAGATCGTCACTTAGATGATATTGCCGACATTGGTTTGAGTATTGATCCAGCCAAGCAATATAACGTTGATACCACCCAATGGCGCTCGGCACTCGATGCTCAGGCTAAACAAGTATTGCCGAACATTGACATCGATATTAGCCAACCTTATTTACTGATTTTTACTTCAGGCACTACGGGTAATCCTAAAGCAGCATTGTGTACGCAAGCTCGTTTAGCAGGTATAGCGCAGGCGTTTAATGGTATGAATAGCATTGATGCCAGTTACGTTGCTTATGCATCGATGCCTTTATTTCACTCGAATGCCTTAATGGCCAATTGGGCTCCGATGTTAGCGGCCGGTGCTAAAGTGGTGCTGCGTCGAAAATTTTCAGCTTCCGGTTTTTTACCCGATATCCGGAAATACGGCTGTAACTTTATGAACTATGTTGGCAAGCCGCTCACCTATATTTTAGCAACGCCTGAACGAGCGGATGATGCCGATAATCCGCTCGTCATCGCCTTTGGTAATGAAGCCGTGGTGCATGATATTAAACGCTTTGAAGCTCGGTTTAGCTGCCAAGTGAGAGACAACTATGGATCGACAGAAGGGGGTATTAATATTATGCGCACCCCTGAAACACCCAAGACAGCCTTAGGCGTTGGTCAGCCTGGCACCGTGGTGTTAGATCCTGAAACGTCTCAGCCTTGTGCTATCGCTCAGTTTGATAGTAGCGGCCGTTTAATAAACGCCGATCAAGCAGTGGGTGAAATAGCGAATATAGAGACCGTTGCAAATTTTGAAGGGTATTGGCGTAATGATGAGGCCAATCAAGAGCGCACGCAGAGAGGTATTTTTTGGAGCGGTGATTTAGGCTATGTTGACTCAGAAGGTTTTTTCTATTTCGGCGGTCGAAATTACGATTGGCTTCGCGTCGATGGTGAGAACTTTGCTGCAGCCCCGATTGAAACAATTATCACTCGGCATGAGCAAATTGATATAGCTGCTGTATATGCCGTACCTAATGCCGATGTCGGCGATGATGTGATGGCTACATTATTACTTCGACCAAATGTTAATTTTGATGATTTATCAATAGAAGCATTTTTTCAAGTGCAAAGCGACTTAGGTAAGAAATCACTGCCGCGATATATTCGTATTACTAATGCTATGCCTACCACTGCATCTAACAAAGTGGTTAAACGTGACTTGCGCGCTCAAGGGTGGGAATGTGAAGATCCCGTCTGGGTTCGCGATCATAACAATACATTTAAGCGCATAGATGATGAGTTTCGTCAGCAAATACGACAGCAATTTTTTGCGCGTGATCGCGCAGAGTTAATTGATTTCGTAAAATCTTAAATACAGCGAATGCACTTTGCGATATTTTTGTTGTTTGAGCGCTATAGATAATAATAAATAACAAAGGTAAATAGTATGTCAGAACCCGTTTCCCTCGTAATGGGCGCTAATGGATTTTTAGGCAGTCATGTAGCACGCCAGTTAGTGGCAGCTAATCAACCTACAAAAGCCTTTATTCGCAGCACTGCGGACACTCGTTCCATTGATGATTTGGCATTACCCAAATTTTACGGTGACGTAATGGATAAAGACTCACTGCGTGCCGCCTTGCAAGATTGCGATATCATTTATTACTGCATTGTTGATACGCGCGCTTGGCTCAAAGATACTTCGCCTTTGTTTGAAACGAATATTGATGGGCTTAAAAATGTTTTATCGGTGGCGGTTGAGGTCGGAGTGAAGAAATTCATTTTTACCAGCAGTATTGTCACGATTGGTATTCAAGATCAAGGCCGGGTAAATGAGAAAAATCTATTTAATTGGTATGATAAGGCTCCCGCGTATGTACGTTGTCGCGCCCAGGCGGAGCAGATGGTATTAGATTGCGCAGAACAAAAAGGTCTCGATGCAGTGGCTATGTGCGTTGCCAATACTTATGGTCCTGGCGATATTCAGCCAACGCCACACGGCGAATTGATTAAAAATGTGGCCTTTGAAAAAACCTCGTTACCGATTGATGCAGCGAACCCGGTTGTTGATATTCGTGATGCAGCCACGGCAATGATTCTAGCTGCTAGCAAGGGCCGAAAAGGAGAACGCTATATCGTGGTTGCCGAGCATACTAATCAAATTGAATTATTTGCTCATGCCGCCGATATAGCCGGTGTACCAAGACCTAAGCTGAAGTTGTCGATACCGGTGGTGTATACCATTGCGTTTATTGCCGAGATGGCTTTAAAGTTAGTCGGCAAGCGCACCTCATTAAATCGAGAATCGATACTGCTTACCTCGATTTTCAATGAAATGGATAATAGCAAGGCAAAAAAAGAATTAGGTTGGCAGCCGCGATCAATGCAAGATAGCATTGCCGATGCAGTGAGATTTTATCTAGCGAATCCTTAGATCCTTAAATGGTCAAGCTTAACTCAAGATAGCAAAGTGCCGTCTCTTGTTGCTTCATCATACGGGTCATTTTGGTTCGCTCAGCGCCATATTTGCTCTGTAAGGCATTTTCTGCCGCGCTGATAAGCGGTTCATCCGCTGACATTAAGCGAGCGACTGCATCATACCGCTGTCCGGTAATATCTCCCTCCCAGGTACACGGGGCTAATGACACCTCTGGAAAATTAGCAATTCGCAAGACTTTTGCCGAGCCTTCAATGGTCCGCATATATAATTTCCCGTTATAGCCGGCCAGCCATAAAGGGGTGAGTATTTGGCTGCCGTCTCTTTTTTGGGTCGCCAGAGAGACAGTTGCCTCATCAGCCAGTTGTTGATAAATATCCATATGATGAGTTTAGCGTGATTCGCTAACTTATGGCTAGCAAAACAAGGCCAGTGATTAGGATTGCCGTTTAAAAAACACTGAAGATTGCCGTTCTTTCACGCTAAATTTAGCGGACTTTATTTACACTATAGCTCGTTGCTACTGAGACTATTTATCAATGGCTGACAATGTATTCATCGGACATATAATTTAATGTTTGCTGAGAAATTTGATCAAGCAAAACTTCTTGCTGATGCTCGCGCTATCGACGGCCTAGAAGACTTTGGCGATCCTGTTTTCTATCGTCCACTAGAAGTCTTGCTGAAAGATTTAGCGCAAGCGCCATTAAATAAATTGGGCGCTAATATTTTAAGTGCCGGCATTGTGCGTAGCTTGGCAAATCGCTTACGATTAAACGCCTGGTTTAGCCGCCATCCTGAAATTGCCAATGAAAAGATCGTAGCACCGGTAGTGGTAGTAGGTATGATGCGTTCAGGGACGACGTTAATTCAGCGACTATTAGCTAGCGACCCTAACCATTGCACAACCTTAGGTTGGGAGGCATTAGAGCCAGCTCCCGCTTTAGACTATGATCCGTCTGAGCCAGTTTTAAATGATTCACGCATAGCAAATGCCGAGCAACGTGAGGTAAATGCTCGAAAATATACGCCGCAGTTATTTTCTATTCATCCATCGTATGCGCATAAAGGTGAAGAAGAGATTATGTTTTTGGCTGATGCCTTTATGTCGCATGTGCATGAATCATCCTGTCATTTACCGAATTATCGCGCTTGGTTAGATCAACAAGATTTCACCCCAGCGTATCGCCATCTCTACCGTTGCTTACAGATTTTGCAGTGGCAGAAAAAACATCGCGGCGAGTTTTGCCAGCGGTGGGTATTAAAAACACCGGCACACTTAGGCTATTTAGATATTTTGCTGGCTACGTTTCCTGATGCCCATATTGTTCATTTACATCGCGATCCGGTTGATACGATTCCATCGGGGGCCAGCTTAAATACGACTTTATGGCGTATGCATGCCGATGATGTTGACCCTAAGCAGGTCGGTCAGCAATGGCTTGAGCGAATGAGTTGGACCAATCGGCGCGCCTTAGCGGCACGAAAGGCGTTGGAAGGTAACGACCAACGGTTCACGGATATTCATTTTCATGATGCTGTCCGTGATCCTATTAGTCAGGCTGAAAAAATATATATGGCCTTATGCCAGCCATTGCCAGATTCGACCAGAACAGCGATGACGGATTGGCTGCTTGAAGACAGTCAGCAAAAATTGCCCAAGCATCACTATCGGGCTGAGGATTTTGGTTTGACGGATGCGTTAATTAAGCAAAAGTTTCAAGAATATAAGCAGCGATTCCATGCAAACTAGCTCATAGTCATGCTGTATTGCATTGATAGAATATTAATAAGGAGACAATGATGACTCACCCAGTAGCTACCGCCGAACAACATGAACAAGAATTGGCAGCGTTAAAATTAATTGAACATCCGACGGTTAAAGCCGCCTATGAGCAGGTTTACCATCATTGGCTAGAAATTTTGCCACCCAGTGATGTGATGCGCGCCTGTTTTGATGAAGCCTTTGAAGAGGTGATGTTTTCAGCCGCTGTCTGGTCGTCTAACCAAGACCCGTTACGACCGAAAGTATCGGTTATTACTCGCTTAGCGCATACGGTTAACGGTCAAGCGATACCGGGTTCACGCTGGGGTATCGATAACCCTGATTCTATTTACCGAGTGATTCCTATTTCTGGTGACGAAAAATATTTGATTCATGGTCGCGTGGGTAAAAATCGCATGACCGAAAATTACTTTACCCTTTGGGATGACAAAATGGGCACCGTTGATGTGCTCGATGGCAATGATTTGGTTTGTGCCGATGATGGTAGCTTCACTATTACGGTCGACAGTGAGCCAGCAGGCGATCGCGTTAATCATGTGCAAAGTTCACCGACCGCCCATGAGTTTTATATTCGCGATGTGATGCTAAATTGGGATAAAGACGATCCAAATGAACTCACCATTGAGCGCCTAGGGGATGAGCCGTCGACGCCGCCAATGACCGACGATGAACAAGCTGAATTAACCGCTAAAATGATGATGCACTTTGCGACTTTTACCACCATGTTATCGAAAGGCAGCTTCCGTCGTCCGGCTAATGATTTTAGTTTAGCCGTATCGGGTGATAATACGGGCATGCTGCGCAATCAAGTGTACGTCGGTGGGCATTTCAAATTGGCTGATGACGAAGCCTTTGTGATTGATATCAATGATGGTGGCGCGGCCTACTTTACGGTGCCGATTGCAAATATTTGGGGTACTACGCTCGACATTCTTAATCGAACCAGTACCTTAAATAAAGCCCAGTCGGTGGCGAATCCCGACGGCACTTATACTTATGTTCTTTGCGCAAAAGATCCAGGCGTGCATAATTGGCTTGATACCTGCGGTTTTCCCGAGGGGATGTTAACGTTGCGCATGGCCGAGTTTCCGGGTAAAAAACCAAGCCTTGATTTATCGGCACAGGGCCGAGTGGTTAAATTTAATGAATTGGCCAAGCATTTGCCAGAGGGTACAACCTATCTCGATGCAGATGGTCGCGCACAGCAGCGCGCAGCGCGTGCTAGTGCTTACAGTCGTCGTTTACCGGAGATTAAATAATGGGTGAGCAGAATAAAACAGACCGCGTTTGGTTAATTACGGGTTGTTCAACGGGTATTGGTCGTGAGATCGCTAATGTAGTTTTGGCGAGTGGTCAACGTGCCGCGGTGACAGCGCGAAATCCTGATTCGGTGGCTGATTTAGTCGCGGCTTACCCCGATCAAGCATTGGCTTTAGCTTTAGACGTTACTGAGAATATGGCAGTGACGGCGGCGGTGAATAAAACGCAACAGCATTTTGGCACGATTGATGTGTTAGTGAATAACGCCGGTTACGGCTATATGTCGGCTTTAGAAG
>CALCNB010000345.1 GCA_937897785.1 uncultured Cellvibrionales bacterium
TTATGTTTTTCTATTTTTATCCGCCAGAATCGATTAGCTTGATGTTTAGCTCTCAAATTGCGCACGGTTTTTTCTACGGCATTACTATTCCAATTTTATGGGCCATGATTGCCGATGTTGCGGATTACTCTGAATGGAAAAACAAACGTCGAGCAACCGCTATCGTCTTTTCTGCCATGCTGTTTGGCCTCAAATCAGGACTGGCCATAGGCGGCTCATTAGTCGCAGGTATTTTAGCTAATTACAATTACGATGCCAGCTTAGTAACACAAGCTCCAGAAACAATTGAAGGCATTAAATTTGCTGTTAGCATTTATGCCGCTATACCTTTCTTGATAGCTTGCGCCAGCCTGCTATTTTACGAAATCAATAAAGCCATGGAAGTTCAGATTGAATCGGATCTTAGGACCTTAAGAAGCTAATTACAGTATGCTTGGCTTGATAAGCCCTATTGAGCCAAGCTAAATTAAAGGCACCATTCAAAACCACAAAATTTATCGATTTTATTCTTAGGAGTATTAATGGCTAACAGCTCTGAACATGAACTCAGCTCCAAGGGCACTGAACTCAGTGATGCTGAACAAAAACAGCAGGAAGATTTACTTAAAGCCGCTTCAATGCAAGGCAAAGACCAAGCTTTAGTGACTAACATCTTCACGGCCGACCCCTCCGCACATGTATTTGAAGGCAAAATTTATATCTACCCATCACATGATATAGAATCAGAGGCAAGTACCAATGATGATGGCGATCAGTTTGCTATGCGGGACTACCATGTTCTGTCAGTGGATAGTGACACAGGACAAGCAACCGACCACGGCATTGCATTAGCCGTCGATGATATTCCATGGGCCAGCAAACAACTCTGGGCACCTGACGCAGCCTGCAAAAATGGACAATATTACTTTTATTTCCCCGCTCGTGATCACCAAGGTATTTTTCGTATTGGCGTGGCAGTCAGCGACAAGCCCGCCGGCCCTTTTAAAGCTGAAGAAGACTATATGGCTGGCACTTACAGTATTGATCCTGCTGTGTTTGAAGACCATGACGGCGCATTTTATATGTACTGGGGTGGCATTTGGGGCGGCCAACTACAAAACTGGCGTGATGGCGCATTTGACGCCGAAAACATTTATCCAGCAGACGACCAACCAGCGTACCCGCCTCGCGTGGCTAAATTATCGGAAGACATGCTATCACTGGCTGAAACGCCCAAAAATATTTTAATCTATGATGAAAATGGACAGCTATTAACCGCTGGCGATACCGAAAGACGTTTTTTCGAAGCATCTTGGCTGCACCAGCACCAAGACAAATACTACTTCTCTTATTCAACCGGTGATACCCATAAAATCGTTTATGCTACGGGTGATAACCCCTATGGGCCATTCACATATCAGGGTGTAATTTTGAACCCAGTTCTTGGCTGGACTAACCATCACTCTATTACCCAATACCAAGGTAAGTGGTATTTATTTTATCATGACAGCAGCCTATCTGAAGGACAAACTCATTTACGCTGCGTCAAAATGTGCGAGCTAGTCCATGATGAAAGTGGAAATATTACTACAATAGATGCTTACCTTTGAGCTCAACAGATAAATAAACAGCCTGTCGTTATCGACCAATAAACAGTGAACTCAGCACAAAAAAAGACCTTGAAGAAAGCGTCATTACTATCATCCAAGGTCTTTTTTTGCTAATCGTTATTTATCGACCAGCAACAAACTCCTTTAAAGAAACCTCTTGATTACCGTCAGTATCCTTTTTGTTGAATTGATTTCTATTCACTCTGACACGCTTTGCTTCATCAGCCCACGAATCATCGCCTTGAGCAACACGCTTATCCATCCACATGTTAGAGTTCTCTCTAAATTCAACTATATCTAAACTGCCGTCATTATTGACATCTAATTTCTTAAATTGTTTAGTATAGTAAGAATTACCTGCTGCAACAGAAAAACTCAGCACTAGAAATGAAACGCCAGCAGTTATTTTTAAAATGATTGCTTTCATAGGTCTTACCTTTTCGTTTTGAGGAATTTATTAGTAAGGAAAAAACTTCCTTTTGAGCCAAAGAATGTGTAAACCATTTTTATAATAACACTATATAGTAAGTTAAATAAAATATTTTTACCTGAAAAAAAGCCTTCACTCACCATTAAAAAGAACAAAATCTGATACAGTTTGATACAAAAGTAACGCCGCGAGACCAACCGTCTAATGGCACTAGATTGGATCACTCTGACGCCAAGATAACTTGATAAATCAGCAGTCATACCCATTGCTTTATCAATAAAACCCGACCAAGCTATATTTTTAATAAATCTTGATCTTTAGCACCTGTTGAAAAGCAGCTAATGTTGACGAATGGCCAGCAGTCCAGTTAAATGGCATTGTGTAATTCATTATACCCATGATCACTCATAGGACAGTAGAATGAGTCATGTACTTTTGGTCGATGACGACCCAGACATCATCCAGCCCTTAAAACGCTTCTTGTGCGATCATGGACTTCGCGTTAGCACCGCTGATTGCGGAAGGAATATGCGAAAAACGCTAGAAAACAGTGCGATAGATATCATTTTACTCGATGTCATGATGCCAGGGGAAGACGGACTAATGCTCTGTCGCTACGTACAAGAAAAGTACAACATCCCTGTCATTTTATTGACCGCACTCTCTGATGACGACGATAAAGTTGTCGGCTTAGAAATGGGGGCTGACGACTATATCAGCAAACCTTTTAACGCCCGCGTCTTACTGGCCCGCCTTAAGGCGGTTTTACGTCGCTGTGACAACGAACCAACTGAGCCTGCAGAAGAGTCAGAAGTGATATCGATAAACTTTGGCAACTGGACGCTCGATGTATATCAACGTGAAATCATCGACCAAGATAATGTCGCCGTTGCATTAAGCGCTGCAGAGTATCGACTCTTGCAAGTGTTTTTACAGCGACCACAAAGAACACTTTCACGAGACCAACTGCTAGATTTAACACACGGACGAGAGGCGAAAGCCTATGACCGCAGCATTGACAACCTTATCAGCCGCCTACGTCGTAAAGTTGAAACAGATACCACCAACCCTAAAATCATTAAAACCGTAAGGGGTGGAGGCTACACGCTAGCCATACCGGTGACAAAGAAATTCAAAAATGCCTAAAAAACTGGCTGGCCAAATCATCTCGCTGATTTTATTTATGCTGCTCAGCATAAACATATTA
>CALCNB010000346.1 GCA_937897785.1 uncultured Cellvibrionales bacterium
CATTACAATACAGTCGGCGGCTACCACCTGTTTCTGGCGAGATCATCGCTTTAATATTATCGACACACCGGGACACGTTGATTTCACGGTTGAAGTTTATCGCTCATTAAAAGTGCTCGACGGTGGCGTCGGTGTTTTCTGTGGCTCGGGTGGCGTTGAACCTCAATCAGAAACTAACTGGCGTTATGCCAATGAATCAGAAGTGGCACGCATTATCTTCGTCAACAAACTCGATCGTATGGGCGCGGATTTCCTAAGGGTGGTTGGCCAGGTTGAAGATGTATTAGGTGCTAACCCATTAGTTATGACCTTACCCATCGGCCGAGAAGACGATTTTGTCGGTCTTGTTGACCTACTGTCTCGCCAAGCTTATGTCTGGGACGACTCAGGCCAACCTGAAAACTTTGAAGTGGTCGATATCCCCGCTGACATGGTTGACCAAGTCGAAGAATACCGCGAGAAATTAATTGAAATGGCTGTCGAACAAGATGACGATATCATGATGGCCTACATGGATGGTGATGAACCATCGATTGATGATATTAAAAAATGCATTCGCAAAGGCACGATTGCACTCGACTTCTTTCCGACCTATTGTGGCTCAGCGTTTAAAAATAAAGGCGTTCAATTAGTTCTCGACGCAGTCGTTGATTACCTGCCAAGTCCCACTGAGGTAAAACCTCAGCCCTTAACTGACGAAGCGGGTGAAGAAACTGGCGAATTTGCTATTGTCAGCACTGACGAAACACTCAAAGCCTTGGCTTTTAAAATTATGGATGACCGCTTTGGGGCTTTAACTTTTGTTCGCATCTACTCAGGTGTCATTAACAAAGGCGACACCATCTTAAACGCCTACACCGGCAAAACAGAACGTATTGGCCGGATGGTTGAAATGCACGCCGATGACCGAAATGAAATCGACCGCGCGCAAGCCGGCGACATCATTGCCATCGTGGGCATGAAGAATGTGCAAACCGGCCACACATTGTGTGACCAAAAAGCACCGGTTACGCTTGAACCGATGATTTTCCCAGATCCCGTTATCTCAATTTCAGTTAAGCCTAAAGACAAAGGCGGCTCAGAAAAAATGGGCATTGCGATTGGTAAAATGGTGGCTGAAGATCCTTCGTTCCGTGTTGAAACTGACGAAGATTCAGGTGAAACCATCCTAAAAGGCATGGGTGAGCTGCATCTCGATATTAAAGTCGACATCCTTAACCGTACTTATGGCGTTGAACTTGAAGTGGGTGAACCTCAGGTGGCCTATCGAGAAACTATTACTCAAGGTATCGAAGATTCTTACACGCATAAGAAACAGTCGGGCGGATCGGGTCAATTTGGTAAGATTGATTATCGCATCAAACCCGGTGAAACCGGCAGCGGTTTCACTTTCTCCTCAACGGTAGTCGGTGGCAACGTACCCAAAGAATTCTTCCCCGCTATTGAGAAAGGCTTCCGTGGCATGATGGAGCAAGGCCCACTGGCTGGCTTTCCCGTGTTAGATGTTGAAATTGAGCTCTACGACGGCGGCTTTCACGCAGTGGATTCATCGGCAGTAGCCTTTGAACTTGCAGCGCGTGGCGCCTTCAGGCAGTCAATGCCAAAAGCCGGCCCACAGTTGATAGAGCCAATCATGCACGTCGATGTATTTACACCCGATGATCACGTAGGTGATGTTATTGGCGACTTAAACCGTCGTCGTGGCATGATCAAAGATCAAATGGCCGGCACTACCGGCGTTCGTGTTAAGGCGGATGTGCCATTATCAGAAATGTTTGGCTATATCGGCAGCTTGAGAACAATGACATCAGGGCGCGGCCAATTCTCGATGGAGTTCTCACACTATAATCCATGCCCAGCCAATGTATCTGAAGATGTCATCGCAGCTGAAAAAGAGCGTCAAGCCGCTAAATAGTTTTAGGCTTTACCGAAAAACCGCTGGCCTAGGCTGGCGGTTTTTTTTGCCTAACAAAAACACGCTGAGAAAACTATTTAACAAGCCATTATTTGCTTAAAAAATCAATCGAGAATTTTTCTGCATCACTCACTACCTGCAGTCGGGAACGCTAAAGAAAGACTCGGCGTAAAGATGGCCTTGCCATTTCACTTTGTTCAGGTGGTTTACTTTTACGCATAAAAAAGGCCGCCAAGGGCGACCTTTTTATTAGTTCAGACTCGCAGAAAAAATTAGTCAAGGATTTTCGCTACAACGCCCGCACCTACCGTACGACCACCTTCACGAATCGCAAAACGTAAGCCTTCATCCATCGCAATCGGTGCGATCAATTCAACCGTCATTTGTACGTTATCGCCTGGCATCACCATCTCTGTGCCTTCCGGTAATTCACAAGCGCCCGTCACATCCGTGGTACGGAAGTAAAACTGTGGACGGTAACCTTTAAAGAACGGTGTGTGACGACCGCCTTCATCTTTACCTAATACGTAAATCTCTGCTTCAAACTTCGTGTGTGGCGTAATCGAACCTGGCTTAGCCAATACTTGGCCGCGTTCAACTTCTTCTCGCTTAGTGCCACGTAATAAGGCACCAATGTTCTCGCCTGCTCGACCTTCGTCAAGCAACTTACGGAACATCTCAACACCCGTACAAGTCGTCGTTTGCGTTTCTTTAATGCCGACAATCTCAACATCATCACCGGTGTTAACGATGCCACGCTCAACACGACCGGTAACCACCGTACCACGACCTGAAATCGAGAATACGTCTTCGATAGGCATGATGAAAGCACCGTCAATTGCACGCTCTGGCTCAGGGATATAAGAATCCAAAGTCTCGAGCAATTTCTTAACCGCTGTCGAGCCTAGCTCGTTATCGTCTTTACCTTCTAAGGCCATTAACGCAGAACCTGGAATGATCGGTGTATCGTCACCTGGGAACTCATAAGTGTCGAGTAACTCACGCAACTCCATTTCAACCAGCTCTAACATCTCATTGTATTCTTCTGAACCCGCACCGCCACAGTCATCTGCTAGCAAGTCCGCTTTGTTCAAAAACACAATGATGTAAGGCACGCCCACCTGACGAGACAGCAAAATGTGCTCGCGGGTTTGTGGCATTGGGCCATCGGTTGCACCGCAGACCAAAATCGCGCCGTCCATCTGCGCCGCACCGGTAATCATGTTTTTCACATAATCAGCGTGGCCTGGGCAATCTACGTGCGCGTAGTGACGATCAGGCGTGTCATACTCAACATGAGAGGTCGCAATCGTAATGCCGCGCTCACGCTCTTCGGGGGCATTATCG
>CALCNB010000347.1 GCA_937897785.1 uncultured Cellvibrionales bacterium
TTGGGCGATTTGATCCGCAGGGCAACCTAGCGATTATCGATCGAAAAAAAGATATTATTATCAGTGGCGGTGAAAATATTGCCTCACGTGAAGTCGAGGCTGTCATCAGTTTGCTGGATAACGTTAAGCAAGTGGCCGTGGTTGGGATTGCGGATCAAAAATGGGGTGAACGCGTCTGTGCAATGGTCGAAAGAGTGGATCAACAGCTTGCTGAACCCAGTAAAGCGAAAGTGATAAGCCAATGCAGGGACCAACTTGCAGGTTATAAGTCGCCTAAACTAGTCTCATTTGATCGCTTGCCGGTAAATGCTAATGGCAAGATTGATAAGCAGAAAGTTAAGTGTGTTTTCACTGATCAAGAAAATAGTTAGTCAGCGATTAAGGCTGGTACCAAATCGGTGAACTCCACGCCCGCTCTTGAATGGTAGCCGGTACCGTATCGAGTAGCGGCCAATCATTTCTTAGGGCATCCCATGTGGTCCATCGGCAGCTAGGATTTTCTAATACACGAGCATAATAAAAGGCCGCTTGTGCTTGGTCAAAATTAGGATCTTGCCAGACAGTTGCCAGTTGACGATTGCCTTTGTTTAACTCAACACTGCAATCACTAAGGTCAACAGTGGCACTGCTGTTTGGGCAGCGATGGGTGTTTGGATTAGGCACTGTGCCGTCGCTGCATGCAGCATCAAAAACCTTTTCTTTTAAGTCGCCGTCTTCGTACCAACCCTTGATAATTTGTAAGCGTTCTAAATTGTGACCTTGTTGATCTTTAACTGCCCACACGTAAAGCCGCAGTCGATTATTAATGAGTCGCTCAGGGCCGACACTGTTACCCATTGCAACACCTTGATGATAAAGTGTTTGGCTCGCTAAGCCAGAGACACTGACAGAATCAGGATAATCGCCAGCAAATAAGCGAATCGCTATTTTAGGACCGCTTGTAGCAAAGACTTCTTTTCGACGCATGGCATCAAACAGTGCGGGGCGAGTATTTTCATGTGCCCAGACACCGGCTAAACCCGATGCGCCATATAGACTGCTTTGGGTATTGATAAAGCTGCCCCCACGGCGTGATTCAGCGGTAGCATCTACGCCAATTTTACCGGTATAGTTGTCTTCTTCAACTGGCACACTGGCATTGTGCGAATCACTGGCGGCCATCATGCCAAATTGAAAAGGATTGAAGCCTTTTTCTTGTTGCAGAGCTAAGCCATTGAGGTAGGCTTCTCTAACATAGCTACCTGATATTTTCCCGATTCGTTGGCCGCCTAAAAGTTCTTCGAGTATTTCAAAATCAGCCCATTCATCATTAGGTGAAAGTGTTGGGTGTGTTTCAGAGGTGCCTTTTATTTGACTCATCTCGACCAGTGGTTCGTTACGCATTCGCAATTCGGCGTATTGCTGCGTAATAGGGTTACCCCAAGAATCAGCTAAAGCAAACATGGTGCCATCACTGACATTACTATTATGGGGGATTGCTAACACGTCACTGCCGTTAGCCCTGGCTTGTTCCATCCATTGCCAAAGTTCTTCGGGCTTATCAGAATCAAACGCTGAAAACGGTAAGGCCGGTACGTCTGTACCTTTAAAAATAATATTACGGTGTAAATTTTGTGCGTTGGGAATCAGCGTCCATTCATAGCCCACAAATGTGGTGAAAACGCCAGGCTCATTATATTTTTCGGCCAGCTCAACATAGCTTTTCCAAATCGGCGAGGTGATTGATTCGGTAGTGATTTCTTCTATTGCCTTTGGCGGCGTGCCATTCAGAGAAAAAAGAATTTTTTGAGTGGCTATTTTATAGCGGTTCGGATCACCACTTAACATTTCCCTTCCATACCATGTTTTGGCCAGTGGACCATTGGCTTTAGATAAGGCTGGCAGTATGCCCATGTATTCGGCATGGTCGGTTACCGCCATAAAGTCGAGCGGTGCACGATTCTTGATTTTAACGCCACTGATATGGTCAATGCTTTGGCCCTTGGCATAGCGATAAGCATCTTCGGGACTGCTGCGTACACCAGTGATATAGGCGTCCGGTGAGTTACTGCTATGAACATGCAGTTCGCCAAAAAATGGCAGAGTAGTGGGGTGATCAGTAATATTTTCTGATGCGATATGAGTGGATCGAGTAGTGCTATCGGTTTGAGCATTTGCAGTGGTCTCGGCGCTGGTATTTTCCAGCACTGACTCAGCCTTACTATTTTTGTCGCAGCTTGTTAGAAAAAACACTGATCCTGTTATTGCTGCGATTGTTAGTGCTGCGGTCAGTTCGCTGTATTTTATCACGTCGCCACCTCATGTGTTTTTTGTTTTTAGCTGTACTGCTTTAGACTTTGCGAGTCTTGCCCTCCCAGTAAGGGTCACGCAAACGACGCTTGTAAAGCTTACCGTTTGGATCGCGTGGTAACTCATCAAGATAATCAATTGAGCGCGGCAGTTTCATTTTTGCAATACGGCCAGCGAGGTATTCAATGATCTCGTCAGTGAGTGCTTGGTCGCCAACGACACCATCTGCTGGTTGCACCACGGCTTTGATCTCTTCGCCCCAATCGGCATTAGGAATACCAAATACCGTACAGTCGGTAACTTTTTCATGCAAAATTAATTCGCTTTCTATTTCGGCTGGGTAAATGTTCGCGCCGCCCGAAATGATCATATCGATTTTTCGATCGGATAAAAACAAGTAGCCCTCTTCATTAAGATAGCCAACGTCACCCACCGTAAAGTAATCGCCCAGTCGTTCTTTTTGCGTCTTGGCTTTGTCGCCTTTGTACTCAAAGCGCATATTTTCTGATAACAACATGTAAATGGTGCCGACTTCGCCGGCTTTAAGCTCTTCACCTTCGTCATTAAATATTTTTACCTCCGCGCTAGGCCAAGCGCGGCCGACTGTGCCCGGATACTGCATCCACTCTTCAGGGGTGACCAATGTGCCGCCGCCTTCGGTAGCCGCATAATATTCATAGATGGATGGCCCCCACCATTCAATCATGGCTCGCTTAATTTCGATCGGGCAGGGTGCTGCCGCGTGAATCATGTGTCGTGTCGATGAGCAGTCGTACTTATCGCGAACCGATTGAGGTAATTTTAATGAGCGGACAAACTGAGTCGGCACCATGTGACTAGTGGTGACTTTATATTTATCGATTAAATACAGCATGCCTTCGGCATCCCATTTTTCCATCATCACTACTGAGTGACCTAAGTGGAGTGAGTTAGTGGCCCAGATAAGTACCGCAGTGTGATACAGCGGTGATCCAGTAAAATGAACATTATTTTCGTGGGCTTGAATGCCAAACATCATCATGAACATGGCATTTAACTCGCCCATCATGTTAGGGTCAATACCGGCAAGTGCGCGCTTAACGCCTTTAGGACGACCAGTGGTTCCCGAGGTGTAGTTCATGGTTGAACCTGCCGTCATGTTGTCAGGCATAGTATTTGGCTGTGCGGCTAGGAATTCTGATAATGATGAAAAGCCTTCTATTTCACCAATTGCAAACGCTGCTTCAATGGGAAAGTTCGCTTCTTTAACCGCAAGTTTAGGTGCATCGCCGATGGCGGCATGTGAGAAAAAAGCTTTCGCTTCAGAGTCTTCAAGAATATACGCCACTTCTGGACCCGCTAAATGCCAGTTAATGGGTACAAAATAAAATCCTGCCGAGGCGCAAGCTAGGTAAGTGACCAAAAAATCTTTGCAGTTAGGCATCATCAATGCAATAGTGTCACCAGTTTCAACCCCCAGTGTGCGTAAGCCATGAACCATTTGGTTGGCCTCTGCAAGTAATTGTCCGCGACTATAAATCACTTCATTAGGGTCAATTAATGCTGGCGCGTCAGGATCTGACTGAGCTAAATTCCAAAAACCAAGATCACTCATGTTACTTTCCTCATTGTCGTTATATCAATACATAAACTGGTTATTTCCAGTTTAGCGGTAGTGTGTTGTTGGTCTAGCTATTCGATTTGATTATTTTTGCGCGCGCATTAAGCCGGCAAGTTTACTGTTTTATACTCTAAAAATACTTGCAAGCCCTCGGGGCCTAACTCTCGACCTAAGCCTGACTTTTTATAGCCGCCAAATGGACTGCCAAAGTCCATTGCAAAACCGTTAATTGTGTATGTTCCGGTGCGTACTTGCCGAGCAACATTTACACCACGATCAACATCTTGCGTCCATACTGAGCCTGAGAGACCATAGTCAGAATCGTTGGCAATGGTGATAGCTTCAGCTTCGTCTTGGTAAGGAATCACCACAATTACCGGCCCAAAGATTTCTTCTTGTGCAATTCGCATGGTGTTATCAACATTAGAAAAAACTGTCGGTTCAACAAACCAACCCTTATCAAATGCCTTTGGTCGACCACCGCCGGTAGCGATAGTTGCACCTTCATCTAAGCCGATTTGAATATAGCTTTCCACTCGCTCACGCTGACGTTCGGCGAACACTGGCCCAATTTGAGTAGTTGCTTCCATGGGATCGCCTACCACCATATTAGAGACGGCTTCGGCTAAGCGTTCAACAATGGCTTGATAGTTAGATTGCGGCGCCAATATGCGTGTTTGGGCGGCGCAGGCTTGACCATTATTCATAAACGCACCGGGTAAAATATTCGGTATGGTGGTGTCCAAATCAGCGTCATCTAAAATGATGGCGGCAGATTTTCCGCCAAGTTCTAATGAGCAGCGTTTAATGTGCTCGCCGCAAATAGCACCAATTTTACTGCCGGCGATAGTGCTGCCGGTAAACGAGACCTTATCGATATCAGGATGACTCACCAAGTACTGACTGACCGCACGTTCTGCGGGCACGACATTAATTACGCCAGCAGGTATATCCGTTTGGGCAACTAACTCCGCTAATAAAAACGCATTAATTGGTGTTTCGGGTGCCGGTTTAATCACCGCTGTACATCCAGCGAGTAGGGCCGGTGCTAACTTACTCATGATGGTAAACAGTGGCACGTTCCACGGAGTCACTAAAGCAACGACACCGACGGGTTCGCGAAATACTTTGACGGGATTGAGTAGGCCTTGTCGTGTTTCTTCAAAGGGAAAGCTGTCGGCCAGTTCAATGTAGTAATCAAGCACCATGATTGGTGCAAAGGCTTGGCCGCCGGGGGAGAAGCTCATTGGGCTACCCATTTCGCTGGTTACTGTTGTGGCAATAGTGTCAGCATTCGCTTTTAATAGTTCGGATAATTGCGTCATGCATTTTGCCCGTTCGCTGGGCGCCATTTTAGGCCATGGACCCCGATCAAAAGCCTCTTTAGCAGCGCTGACAGCGAGATCAATATCGGCTTCTTTCCCCTCGGGCACGCTCGCAATTACTTGTTCGGTAAAAGGGTTAATGACACTCAGTTGGTCAGTTGAAGAGGGCTTTACCCACTCATTACCAATATAAAATTCGGTATAGCTTTTCATCCTAGGTCCTATTCATTCAAGATTAATGACGGGTCTTTGCTCAAGATAATACAACAAATAGCGGGTTGATAACTGGCTATGAAGAATGTTTCATTGTTGCTGTGACGGGGTTTTAACCTTTGCGAGTTGCAATCGATGAGTGTTACAGTGCCTCAGAGGTTGGCCTGCCTAGCACGTGCATCAGCCATTACATCAAGATAGGCTAAAATCTCCTGGGTATTACTCTTTGGATCGAGGATTCGCGCGGTATAAATATCGATGACTAATTGCTGAACCGCCGGATGATTAGGGTTGGCTAACCAGGCCCAGTCAGTAAAGTGGCAGGCCAATTGAATATCACTGTGTTGTAAATGTCGACTCATTGTAATGAGTTGTTCGATACCACCAACGGCGTCGACGATAGCAGTGGCTTGCTTCTCTAGTGGTGCGGGTGTCCATTGCGATGGAAGATCATTCCACCAGCCGGTATAACGCTTAAGTACCATCTTGGAAACATCTTCATAGCTGACGTATTGCTCACGCAGCGTGTGCTCATGAGCAAGCTCATCAGGCAAGGTGATGGATTGAAAAATTTGGTCTTTACGCAGGCCTTGGTTTAAGCCATCAATGGCTTGCGTACGTATTGATTCAAAAGCATTGGCCAATAAATTAAATTCAGATTGAATACTGCCCGCCTTCGTTAATGCTTCACCGTGGGCAGGTAACATTAGCTCCGCTCCGAGCCCAGCCATTTCTCGCAATGCCACAATCCATTCTTTGATATGACGTTGTACGCGTTTACCGTTGCCAGCATTGGGCATAAAGCCTTGATAGTAATCGGCAGTGGCGAGTATTTTGCGATCCGGCAACCAAACGTATAGCTGGTCATCGGTTTCACCTTTGTGGTGTTGAAGAATAAAACGCTCATTGCCTATTGTGAGCTCAAGGCGGTCACTGAATACTTGAGTCGGCAAAGCGATATCATCCAGTGAAAGGGGCATTTGCTCTGCTTTTTGATTCATGTATTTCGCCATTGACTGGCGAAGTTCAATATACCGGTTAAACCGTTGTAAAATATTCTCTTGCGCAATAATCTGAGGAGTCTCGCCAGCGTCTAACAGCGCCCACGTGCCATAAGCATGGTCGACATGGCCATGAGTATAAATAATGGTATGGATCGGTTTATCACTGACTGAGCGAATAGCATCAAGTAAAGCAGGGCCAGCAGGTGCCATGCCTGTATCAACCAGTACCAGGCCTTCATCGGTATCAAATAAAACGGCATTAACAATCGGCATGCGAATTAACCACGCATTATCACCGTAAGCTTCAATATAGGTTTTTGCCTGCATATCTTTAATGGCCTTAGGATCACGACCAAACATATTTTGAGCTGCCGAAATTGACATTTCACCACCAAAAGAGCCGCCTTGATCCATCCGTTTTCGTAGTGCTGGATTTTCAATGAGCAGGGCTATGCGGGCATCGACTTTACCACGGGTGACGGCCTGATCGATGACTGCGTTTTTTACGCTAGACACGCTACTTTTTGTTTGTTTAGAGACTATTTTCCCTGACTCAGTTTTAGCCAATAAAAGACCGATAGCTATGCCAAGTAGGATCAGTGAAATGTAATAGAGAGTTTGTTTCATAGCGCAAACCTGAGTTAAGTATAGCGTCATCAATTGGTTAAGTATAAATGAAAAACTTTATTAAAAAATGAGTTAAATTTTTTTCAGAAGTTAAAGTATTGTTATATTTCCAACTGTGAGAGGGTGTTAAGCTAATAGAAAAATAATTATCTGCGGCGCATGCTGTCCCCCACCCCCAAAAAGAATCGGAGACACCTTAATGAATGACGTTGAAGAATTTATGACCGATCCTCTTGCTTTTTTTGACAGTTCGGTAACGAAAATGCACAGCATTGAACCGTCTGAACTTGCAGTGCTTCAGCAGCAAGCGATGCAAAAGCGAGTGGCTGATCATATTGAAAATATCAGTATGGTAGGTAACCTAGCGAAGCGATTGAATATTACTGCTGTTGAAAATTTTAATGATGTGGTGCCGTTGTTTTTTGCTCATACTGCGTTTAAGTCATATCCGGCATCGTTAATTGATAAGAAGCGTTGGGACTTGATGACTCAGTGGATGCAAAAGCTTACCACTTATGATTTATCGCAGGTTGACACCTCGCAATGTGACTCTCTAGATCAATGGTTAGATGCCTTGGACGAGCAAACACCGCTTGAGGTGATTACCTCATCGGGCACCACTGGTACCATCTCATTAATACCCAAGTCACGCGTGCAAGCGCATTATCAGATGAAAATTTGGCGTTGTTTTTTATTTCAAACGTTTGGTACTGAGCCGACAGAAGCTGATATGAACC
>CALCNB010000348.1 GCA_937897785.1 uncultured Cellvibrionales bacterium
TCCCGAAGGAACCAGATTTTGAATCTAGCGTGTCTACCAATTTCACCACACTGGCCTTAAGACAATCTCGATAAGGTCGATTGTACCGCCAGTAATGTATCGTAGAAAATTGATTACAGATATAAAATGACGGACAGCGATTATATCAGCGCGGTTGCGAGGTGCAAGTATTAAAAAATTTTCCTACTGATGCATTGCTTATACCTGTTAATATTATGCTAGTTAATGCAGCGATATCCTCTGAGGGGTTATTAGCCGTGTAATTTGCTGGCTTATTCTGATTTTTTCCGCTAACCTGCGATAAAAATTTGTTTCTAAGATTATTTTATAAAAAACATGAACCTTTCTGACTTTGATTATCATTTGCCTGATGAATTGATTGCTCGTTATCCGACTGAACAGCGAACAGCATCGAGGTTATTAGCATTAGATAAAACCAATGGTGAGGTTTTGCACCACCAATTTATCGATCTAATCGATGAACTTCAGCCAAATGACTTATTGGTATTTAATAATACCCGCGTGATTCCAGCGCGTTTATTTGGTGAGAAAGCCAGCGGTGGTAAAGTCGAGGTGATGATAGAGCGAATTACCAGCGGCTCACGTGGAATCGCCCAGATACGCGCTAGCAAGTCACCTAAGCCGGATACGATCATTCATTTAGAGCAAGGTTTGTCGTTGCGGGTAATCGATCGTATCGATGATATGTTTTTAATTGAAAGTAACGATGAAGCCTCCTTATCGATGGTTTTGCAGGCCGTGGGTCACATGCCGTTACCACCTTATATCGATCGTGAGGACGAGACTCTTGATCGAGAACGCTATCAAACGGTTTACTCCTCTCGCGAGGGCGCGGTAGCTGCTCCAACAGCAGGCTTGCATTTTGACCAAGTGATGCTCAGTAAGCTCAGTAAAAAAGGGATAAATTTTACCTATGTGACCTTACACGTGGGGGCGGGTACCTATCAACCCGTACGTGAAAGTTATATTCCCGACCATAAAATGCATGCTGAGTATGTTGAGGTTAGCGCTGACGTTTGCAATGACATTCGTATGGCTCAGGCCGCGGGCGGACGGGTGATAGCAATAGGTACGACGGCGGTGCGATCGGTTGAGACCGCTAGCGTTGAATCAGGCTGGATTGAGCCTTACTACGGTGATACCGAGATATTTATTTATCCCGGTTATCAATTTAAAACCGTAGACGCGATGCTGACAAATTTTCATTTGCCTCAATCGAGTTTAATTATGCTAGTCAGTGCTTTTGCAGGAAGAGAAAATACCTTGTTAGCATACCAGCAGGCCATTAACGAACAGTACCGATTTTTTTCTTACGGCGATGCGATGTTTATTCGTTAATTTAGATAATAATGAGAGTGTGAATTGAAATTTACTGTCAGTACGACCGATGGCTTAGCCCGCCGAGGGCAATTGCACTTTGATCGCGGTGTCGTTCAGACGCCGGCTTTTATGCCTGTCGGCACCTATGGCACGGTTAAAGGGATGTTGCCTAAGGATATTGAAGCCGTCGGTGCAGAAATCATCTTAGGCAATACCTTCCATTTAATGTTACGACCAGGCACTGAAGTGGTTCGTGCCCACGGTGACTTGCACGACTTTATCGGCTGGGAAAAACCTATCTTAACCGATTCGGGGGGATTCCAGGTTTGGAGCTTAGGTGATTTACGCAAGATAACTGAGGCAGGCGTTAAATTTCGCTCGCCCATCGATGGCAGTCCTATATTTATTGACCCTGAGAAAAGTATCTCGGTGCAGCATGCCTTAGGCTCAGACATTGTGATGATTTTCGATGAATGTACCCCTTACCCTGCGACGGAAACTGAGGCTAAAGTGTCGATGGATTTATCTTTGCGCTGGGCGGCAAGAAGTAAACAGGCTCATGGTGATAACCCAGCGGCTTTGTTTGGTATTGTTCAGGGTGGCATGTATCAAGACCTACGCGCTGAATCCTTACAAGGTCTGGTTGATATTGGATTCGATGGCTATGCCATTGGTGGCTTATCGGTGGGTGAGCCAAAAGAGGCGATGCTGCATGTGTTGGATGGTTTAGCGCCGTTGATGCCAGTCGAATCAC
>CALCNB010000349.1 GCA_937897785.1 uncultured Cellvibrionales bacterium
TTTTTGGCTGCTTTTCTTTGTTCTAATTTACGCAACATTCTTTCGCGTTGTTTTGCGCCTCTCATATTTTGATTTAATCTTCCTTTCATTGCTCCCATATTAACTTTACTGTTTTTTCCCATTCCAGGCATACCCATTTGATTTAACATATTTTTCATATTTGCCATTCCGGGCATTTTTTCCATTTTCTCCATTAAATCCATTGCTTCTTGCATAATTTCACTTTCCTTAAGTTCGCCTGATTTTAGTTTTGAATCAAGCTTACTTCCTACCTTTTTAATCATTCATCTTAAGACAATCAGCGACTGCCCCATACTCTAGCCACTGCTCGGTCGGTGCCTAATCCGCCAATAATTAAACAAAATAAGCTCACTGCTGAAAAAACGCTCACCGGTATCAATGCCCCCCAGCCCAGTGCCATTTGTTGGCTGATCACAATCAGCCCCACCGTTAGACCGCCAAACAACAGTGCAAGGACTATCAGTATGATACGGCTCATCGGTTTATAGACATAGTCACCCTCGCTATGTTCAAAAATATTCAGTAGCGGGGCAAACAGTTTTCGTAGTCCGTTCTTCATGGTCAATTTCTCAAATAGTGAGTGTGTCAGCTAGCGTCATGCAATCATTGCCTTTTAGCAAGGCTGGGTTTTTGTACTTGGCGGTTTAAAGTTGGCCGCGTATGATGGATTTGCTACCGATAAGTATAACAATGAATGGATCAATTATGGAATTTGTTGTGAGTTTTGATATGCGGGCTCCCGCATTTGGTGCTTCCGCTGATCGGCTGTATGCCGCTGCTTTGGATATCAGTGCTTGGGCTGACCGCTTAGGTTTTCAGGCCATTGGTTTAGGCGAACACCATGCCAGCGATGATGGGTATTTGCCGTCACCGATTCCGATGGCTGCCGCGATTGCCGCGCGTACCGAGCAAATTATTTTGCGCTCCAATGTCTTATTAGCGCCGCTTTATGAGCCGGTGAAATTAGCGGAAGATTTAGCCGTGTTGCAATTGATTAGCGGCGGTCGCTTGCAGGTGGTGATAGGGGCGGGTTATCGACCCTATGAGTTTGCCATGTTTGGTAAGCGCCGCGAAGACCGAAAAGCCCTTTACCTAGAGACCTTTAAGGTCTTGCGCCAAGCGTGGACAGGGCAGGAATTTGACCATCAGAGCCGCAAGGTGACGGTCACGCCGGTGCCGAAGCCAACGCCGCCGCTGTTGCTCGGTGGCGCACATCCAGCAGTGGCCCGCAGAGCTGCTGCCATTGCCGATGGCTATTACCCGCCGGCCGGAGAGAACTGGGACGTTTATCGCGAAGCCTGCTTAACGCGTGGCTTAGCGGATCCCGGTGAGAGCGCGTTTCCCTTAGGGCCTATTTTCACGCATATTTCCAATGATCCCGAGGCCGATTGGCAAACCATTGCACCGCATGTGGCGCATTGCGTGCAGTCGTATGCCGACTGGACCATTGAGGCTTACGGTAAAGCGGCTGGCCCGTTTGCCGCGAATGTTGACCCAGATGATCTGCGTAAGAGTGGGGCTTATCAGGTTTTAACCCCAGCCGATGCCGTCAAGATGATTCTCGCGTTAGGTAACGAACGAACCTTTATTCTTACTCCTTTATTGGGGGGGTTAGACCCCGACTTGGCGTGGCAGAGTTTGCATTTATTTGAAGCTGAGGTGTGGCCGCAGGTGAAGCATTTAGCCGCGCCACGTTTCTTTTCCGCCCAGCCTCATTAATTAAAAGTGATTTTATGATTAACGGAGTGTGTGCATGACAACGACAAAAAAAACCGTATTAATTACTGGCGCTGGCCGAGGTGTGGGCCTATCTGTAGCAACCAAGTTGGCTGCAGCAGGCCATCGAGTGTTGATCAATGATATTAATCCACAGACGGCAGAAGCGGCAGCCAGTGCGATTATCGCAGACGGGGGCGATGCCATGGCAGCGGCTTTTGATGTTAGCCAAACCGAGGCGGCACTATCCGCGATTAAAGACCTTCAAGCGCAAACAGGGGGTATTGATATATTAATTAATAATGCTGGCAATGCGGGGTCGGTTGACATGCAACAGCTTTCGTTTCGCGATATGCCCATCGATCAGTGGAATCAATTCTTAGGGGTCAACCTTTATGGGGTCTTAAATTGCACTAAGGCCGTTATCGATGGCATGTGCGAACGCGGTTGGGGCCGCGTTATTACGATTTCGTCGGAAGCGGGTCGACAGGGGCTCGATATTAACGTATCACTTTACGGCACAGCGAAAGCCGGCGCTGCGCATTTTATGCGGCATCTTGCACGTGAAGTCGGTGCTGATGGCGTGACGGCCAATTCGATTGCCTTGGGTTTAATGGATAATGTGCCCGAAGAGTTTGCCGCACCTTTAATACGCGGCATACCTGCGGGACGATTGGGCTCTGGTGCTGACGTAGCCCACGCAGTACAGTACTTAATCGATGAGCAGGCGTCGTGGGTGACAGGCCAAACCTTGGTTGTTAACGGCGGCGTTTTAGCGGTATAACGATCATTAAAAAATAATAAAAAGGAGCAAAGATGAAAACCAGTTTTGATCAGTTTTGTATTAACGTAAGTGACTTAGACGCATCGATTCATTTCTATGAAACCGTGCTGGGCTTTACCATCACGCATCGTTTAGAGCAGCCAGGTGGTATGAACGTGACCGAGGTGTTATTTGAAGGCGATAATGGCTTTAGGCTGCAAATCGCTCGACACCACGACGAGACTGGCCCGATCGATCACGGCAATGCCCTCTGGAAATTTTATATTAATACCGATGACTGTGAAGGGCTTTACCAGCGCTGCATGGAACAGGGCGTTGAATCGATTTCTGCGCCTGTGAGATTAGAGGGCTGGCCGGTCACTGCTGCGTTTGTGGCGGATCCTGACGGTTATCAAGTGGAAATTTTAGAGCATCATGCTGAAACACCGCCCATGAATGAATCCTAGTTTACGCGCTGACTTTCTTACCAAGGAAGCTTATGGCCAGTGACATTCTTCAACAGATTATTCGCGGTGTGCCTGCCGACTTTGCCGATCCGAAAGCGGATTATCTCAGTGTCAGAAAAACCATGGCGCCGTTTCATGGCCATGCCGTTGGAGAGGATGTTGAGCAAACCATCAAAGCTTATGGCGGTGTCGATTGTGGTGTCTATCATGTGCAGGGCTTTCGCGATGATGGTTTTATGGCCTTGTACTTTCATGGCGGTGCCTTAGTCTCATGCCCGTTGTCGGACTATCACTTTTACGCTGAGATTATCTGCCGACAACTAAATATACGCACGGTCATGCCCGATTACCGCTTGGCGCCAGAACATCCGTACCCTGCGGCCCATGACGATGGCTTAGCGGTTTACGCAGCTTTGCTGGCGGAGGGGGTTGCGGCTGAAAAAATTATTATGCTGGGGGAATCTTGCGGTGGCGGTTTAGCAATAGGCAGTTTATTGGCTGCCCGTGATCGCGGTTTACCCATGCCGGCTGCCTTTATTTCAATTACCGGTTGGTTTGATTTAAGTGTCAGTGAATACCCTGCCTCACGTGATCCATTTCTGACGCCCGAATGGGTGCAGAATAGAGGGCGCGATTATGTCGGTCAGCAAATGCCCTTAGACGACCCCCGTATTTCACCGTGTTATGCCGAGTTGAGTGGTTTGCCGCCGTTGTATCTACAGGTGGGGCAATACGACACCATGGCGCCGAGCGCCTTACGACTGGCTAATCGCGCGACCTTGGCAGGTGTTTTAGTGACCTTAGAAAGTTGGCCGGCAATGATTCACGGCTGGCATGGGTTAATTAGTGCTGGGGTGCCGGAGGCAGAGGCGGCATGGCGCCATATCCGCCGCTTTACTGATCGTTTGCGTGATTAAAACGATCGATAACGGCGTTGTACATGCGCCTGTCTGATGGCGATCGCTTGCGCGCGTTCGGCTTTGCTCAATCGCGGCATGTCAGCGGGTATATAGCGGTCAACGTCACTGAGTTTTATTTTTTTCGCTTCAATAATCGGCCATTCACTCTCGGGCGGGATCTCTGAGTAGGCCCAGCGATGGGATAAAAATCCCTTAGGTAAGCCAGTCGTGTCTAGCCAGTTTTGAATACCTGGATCGTGGTGCGAAACAATCCACCGTTGCACATGATCATCCCCCATGTACATCTGAAATAAGTTAAGGCTGCTTTGGTGATTGGTATAATCTGGCGACTCACCCCATAAATTACCTAAATGAACGCTGACATAAATCGGCGAGCCCGTGTAAGTTGCCTCGATATAGAGTGCTTCGTCATCGGCTAATTCATACATGCCGCCGGCGTAGACATTGGTGCTCATGCCGCCGCCCGTGTCGCCCGATGCTGCATTGGGTCGGTTATAGCCATTGATAGGAAAGAAAAACCGACCGTCTTCGGGTTGGCCGTGGCTGCCATGAACATTTAATACCTTGTCGTAAAAGTTTAGCCAAAAATGCATTTGGCCACGAATGATAGCGCCCATACGGCGTAAATGATCAGCGGTTTTTGCCGGCGTTAAGGGTGCGGGGTGCTGGCCAATATGATTGATAGACGTAATAGAGAGGGCCACTGATTGCTCGTTTTCCCAATCATAAAACAGTTGTCTGCCGCTAATATAAGTGGCAAAGCGATCGAGGCCGTCTTTGCTGTATTGGTTGGGCGGTTTGCGGGTGCAGATAAAGTTGCCTTTATAGCCTGCCGGCTTTTCAGGCCCTAACAAAATCCTTAACTCGCCTTCATCACTGACGATTAAGTCGGCGTTATCTAGTCGACCAAAACTGGTTCTAAAACCCTTTGCCAGTTCTGTTAATTCACCTGTGTCACCCGACATTGGCCCATCGGCCACTTCAAAGATTAGGTATTGCGGCGCCAGCGCTTGGTCAGTGGTGCGAGGCTTGCCTTGCCAGTGATCAAAATTATCTAACTGCGCAGTCACTTCGTATTGCTGGCGGCCATCAATAGGGGCATAAAAATAAATCGCGTCGGGGTTTTCAATAGTGGATTTATTAATGACTGACAGCGCATTGCGAAACACGGGGAAATCCGCGTCTTCATGAAAGGTTCGCTCTACGCCATGGTGTAAAAAGCCGGCTAGGTAGCGATAGCCTTCGGCCAGTACTCGACTGCTTGCCTCTGGGGGGAATAGCGCAGGGTCATCAATGGCCTGCCTGGCGCTTTGAAGTTCAGCGATTAATGTGTCCCATGCCGCGTTCAGTTCAGCTTTGTCTTGCATGATCGTCTGATTATCCATCTTATCCATCGGTATTGCCCTCGAAGCTGTCGATTGATGCCTTAATCGTTTGACCTCCAACATACCTCAGCGAGAGATTTAAAGGATTAATTTGCATTAAGTTTGGGCCATGGCTTGATTGTGGTTTATGTCGGTCTGAATTCGGGGTAAACTCTGCTTATTGGCTATAGTAGCTGGGTATTTGATGGAAACTAACTAATTTTTGGAGTTGATCTGTGTCGAGTGTAATTGATGGTAAGCAGTTTGCCGATGACCTATGTGAGAAATTAAAAGCTGAAGTCAGTGAATTAGAGGCCCAGCATCAGTTATTGCCCTGTATTGCTGTAGTGCTAGTCGGCGAAGACCCCGCCAGCCAAGTTTATGTTCGTAATAAAGTACGGCGTTGTGAGCAATTAGGAATTCGCTCCATCGAGCACCGCCTCGGTGACGATACCACTGAAGAAGCGCTATTGGCCTTAATTAATGAGCTGAATAACGACAGTGCAGTGCACGGTATCCTTGTGCAACTGCCGGTGCCGGAGCAGATTAATGATAAAGCCGTGTTAGCAGCTATTTCGCCCGCTAAAGATGTCGACGGTTTTCATGTCGAAAACGTCGGTGCTTTGACTGTCGGTGAAAATCAAATGGTCCCCTGTACGCCACTGGGTTCTTTGATGATGTTACAAGATCGCCTCGGTGATTTGAGTGGTAAGCATGCGGTGGTTATCGGTCGATCCAATATCGTCGGTAAGCCAATGGCACTATTGCTTCTACAGCAAAGTTGTACCGTTACAATTGTGCATTCACGGACAAAAAATATCGAAGCACTGTGTCAGCAGGCGGATATTCTAGTCGCCGCGGTCGGTCGCCCGCATTTTGTTAAAGCGGATTGGGTGAAGCCCGGTGTTGTAAGTCCATCAAACTGATACATCTCAGTATTAAAAATTGCGTATCCACTCATAATTATTCCCCTGGTTTAATTACAGTCTTTGTGGCATCTGCAGCATTTTCAAAAGCTTTATTGTAGTCAATAACTTCATGTACCATCAAATCATCCATAAGACCT
>CALCNB010000350.1 GCA_937897785.1 uncultured Cellvibrionales bacterium
CTTCTTGCTTGGTGGCGGTGACGATAACTTCTTGAATTTGGGCTTGCGCAGTAGAGGCAGCGAGGATGGCACAGAACAAAGCATTGCGTTTTAACATGAAGGATCCTTCGGTTGGTTGGTCAAAGTTGCCTGCAGGGCGATCGTACAAGCGGCTTACTTTTCATTAAGGTTAAAATATTTCGTATACTATACATTTTAAGCGACTTTACTTATGATTCACAACCGATGTTGTCGATATAAAACATTTTAGTAACCTTTATTGGACAACTATCACTCTCTAATGCTTAAAGAACTGCTCTTAAAATGATAGAGCACTATGAATTTAGTGCAATTTCGGCCGCATTGATCACGCAAAATGCTTTGTACTATAATAATGCTTAAATAATACTCAAGTTGTTGGGTCGCGCTATGCTCTCAGGCAACGAATTTCCGCGCAACGATGCCAAATGAGAAACCGATGACGAAAGCGCTCGAATCAGACTATTTAACCGGACAAGATAACATTCGGCTCTGGGGACTCGATATCCACAACCCCGTGTTCTTTATTAGCGCCAGCTTGATTCTTGCTTTTGTTATCACCACCCTACTTTTTAGCCAATCGGCCAACGAAATACTGGCCTCGGCCAGGGCTTGGAGCCTGATTAATTTTGATAGCTTCATGATGCTGTCTGTTAATGGCCTGCTGCTGTTTTGCTTAGTACTTATCGTGCTGCCAGTAGGCCGTATTCGGCTGGGCGGCGAGCAGGCACAAACAGAATTTAGCCGCCTGAGCTGGCTGGCCATGCTGTTTGCTGCAGGCATGGGCATCGGCCTGATGTTTTGGGGCGTGGCTGAACCCATGGCTTATTTCACGGGTTGGGCAGGTACGCCCTTCAATGCTGCTCCTTGGAGCGACCAAGCCGCCGAGCTGGCGATGGCTTCAACCATTTATCACTGGGGATTTCATGCCTGGGCGATTTATGGCGTAGCGGCACTGGCACTGGCCTTTTTTGCTTACAATTGCGGCTTACCCTTAACATTGCGATCAGCTTTTTATCCCTTAATAGGCGAGCATTGTTGGCGCTGGCCGGGTCATGTGATCGATACTTTTGCAGTGCTGGCCACCCTGTTTGGCCTAGCCACCTCTCTGGGGCTTGGTGCCTCGCAGATTAACGCAGGGCTGTCCCTGTTATTGGGTGTTGAGGATGGCTTTGCGATCAAATTTGCCATCATCGCAGTGGTGACTGTGATCGCCAGCGTATCGGTGATTCGCGGACTCAATGGCGGCATCAAGGTATTAAGTAATCTCAATATGGTGATCGCCGCCCTACTACTGCTCTTTATTGTTGTGGTCAGTTCTTTTCCACAAGCGCTGGAATGGTTGTTTTACACCAGCACGCACTATGCCAGTAATTTCATCGTATTAAGTGACTGGACCGCGCGAGACGATGCACAATGGATGCAAGACTGGACGGTATTTTACTGGGCGTGGTGGGTCAGTTGGTCACCGTTCGTTGGCCTATTTATCGCCCGTATTTCCAAAGGCCGCACCGTGCGAGAATTCTTACTGGCGGTATTGTGCATCCCCACATTAGTCACCCTCGTTTGGATGAGTATGTTTGGCATGAATGCGATTGCGCAAGCCCAAGCTGGCATTGGCAGTTTAGCTGAGGGCGTCTCATCAATTAGCTTAGCCACGTTTCAAATGCTCGAGAATTTACCCTTGCCGGAAATCACCACCAGCGTGGGTATTGTGCTAGTACTTATCTTTTTTATCACTTCTTCTGATTCAGGCTCAATGGTAATCGACAGCATTACAGCGGGCGGCAAGTTTGACTCGCCGATTCCACAGCGAATTTTTTGGGTAGTTTTACAAGGTTTGATTGCCAGTGTGCTACTCTACGGCGGCGGTAAAGAAGCCCTCAACGCACTACAAGCCGGTACCATAATAACTGGGATTCCCTTTACCTTAGTACTCCTTTTAATTAGCTTTAGCCTATTAAAAGGCTTACGCCAATACCATCAAGAAACCAAGGCAGAGTAAACCATGGAGCGAATCGACGAAGTACTGGTAGCATTGCGACGCATTATCCGCGCCACCGATCTACACTCTAAATACTTAGCTAAAACGACGGGGCTAACCGCACCTCAAATCTTGCTGCTACAAACCCTGCGCAATAAAGGCGAAGACACCGTCGGTGGCTTGGCAAAAGAAATGAGCCTGAGCCAAGCAACCGTCACCACTATCCTTGACCGGCTCGAAAAGAAAAGCTTGGTTATTCGGGAGCGTTCAACCACAGACCGAAGAAAGGTTTTAGTTTTTCTTAGCGACACCGCCCTTGCAACACTTAAAGATGCACCATTACCATTGCAAGAGCAATTCGCTCGTCAGTTTCGAGACTTACAAGACTGGGAACAGCTTGGCATTATTTCATCATTGAGTCGTATTGCGCAGATGATGGATGCCCAGCATATTGATGCCTCACCGGTATTGGATGTTGGTATCTTAGACCGACAGGACGGTGGCGGTGACGACAACAAAGGTATTTAGCCAATCAATGAATGCGAGTATAAAAACTTATAACCCGCTGGAACTTCCAAATCGACTATAAAAATCATCAAGCTCTAAGGTAAAGCTATCGGCTTTTAGGAACTCATCATCCGTCATATTCGGCTGCTCCAAGCCTCGATACCAAGCCGCATAATTATCTAAATAATTAGCATCCACTAAATAATGAGAAGAATAAGTTGAAACTTCTACAGATGGCGAGCGACCACTAAAATCAAAGGTCATTAATCGCATCCATCCATCGCCAATCCCAACAGGTCTACCCGTGTTTCGATCTATAGGCTGGCCTGCATCAATGCCAGACTGTCCCCTATCTTGATAGTCGGCCATTATCTGGTAGACCTTGCCACCAAAATCATTCTTTTCGATTAAAAGGCCTTGGCCATGTTGATGGCCAGATAACACCATGAAAATCTGAGAATGCTGAGAAATCAATTTATCCCAGAGCATTTGAGCATTATTATGTCGAGCATCTACCGCGTGAAAATCAATAATGGGCACGGATTTTTTTTCACTACTTGCGCTCAGATAATCGTGCGTAGTGACAATGGTAGGCAGCCCATCGTATTTTTTTAAAACTGATGAAGCCCAACTTAAAACGTCATCCATCGGCGACATTTCAAGCGCCAAATGCAGGAACTGGTATCCGTCAGCTTCAAATATTTGTGCGCTATTGGTGCCGCCATCATAACTTTCAACATACCAATCTTTATTTTCAAAAAACTCAGATTTTTCACCAAAAACCGCTCTAAACGTATTTAAGCCTCCGGCATGTAGCCTGCCAAGCGCCTCAATGCTCATCGTTAATTTATCAGGGTCATCCGTAGGAGGCCAACCAGCGGCGCTCCACATGGCATCATAGTCGTGATTTCCAGGCACCACACCAAATGGTATATTGGCCTCCGATAAAATTCTAAATCCTTCCTTAGCCATTGGAACCTCAAAACCAAACACCTGATCAGGCGCAGGAAAAACATGGCCTGCCAACCACTTATTAGGAATAGCCTCAAACCCTTCTGCTCTATGCTCCTCATCCATTTGTATGGTTTGATGCTGCCAAACATCGCCAAGATGAATAGCGAAAACGATATCCCCGCCATTATTAAAAGAATGCTCTGCAATGTATTTCATTTGAGATAAAAATTGATCCGAAGCATCAAGAGAAAATCCTTCAGATTTTTGATTGGTGTAATCCAAATAATTTTGCGTATCGGGTATGACCGCCACAGTAAAACTACCTTTATTGCTCCCGTTTTCTGGCGAGCAAGATGCCAATAAAATACATAAAACAATATTAAGGCTAACCTTTATCATTTCCCCCGCCTATAAATATAGGATAAAAAGTCAAGCGATAGTATTCGCCAACCGCTATAGGTGTTTGTTAGATTTTAATCGCTGGTAAAAGTCGTAGATATAAACCAATATAAACATCGCGATAAGACTTTCCTTAACTTCACCGTCGTTGATTTGCAAAAAATCCGGCATATCGATTTTCAGCAAGCTATAAATTTTATCATGGACGGTGATTAGCAGTACCGTACTTGCAGCGGGAACACAGTGAACGCTTGGCATAATTAATGAGAACAATGATGATAAATCACTCTCGCTAGACTTCTGATTTTTCACCAACAAGGGATAAATAAGCCCCCCAATAACAATCCCAAAAGTAAGAAGAAAACGAGGCACCTGATCAAGTAATGCCGAGGTATTATGTAAATTCGTTTCTTGCTGGTCGTTGACCACTAACCATACATCAGGTGTAGACCAATCAAATAGATGCTGGCCCCAACTTATTTCCTCGCCCAAAAAATAAACACAGCCCAGCGCATAAACTACGAACCAACTGAGTGTAAAGTCCCGAAAAGGAATGGGTGAATTAGACGCTCGCTTAAGCAATTTAGTTTTTGCTCGATATTGAAGGAACATACTTACCGTTAACAACAACGATAATGCAAGAATAACGGCTGTAATATTTTCTACCGCACCACTTTCTTTAGCAAAATAAAATGGCGCGCCATCAAAGAAAGCGAAAAAAACATAGGGCAATATAAATAATGCAATTGGTAAAGCAAAGTAGATAAGTCTTCTCATTTAATGGCATCTCCGACTGGCTTGTTACCTAACGGCTAAAAAAAAAA
>CALCNB010000351.1 GCA_937897785.1 uncultured Cellvibrionales bacterium
TTTTCCTGAGATTGATTTAGCGGTGGCGAAAATGGGCGTATTTGGCAAGGCGGTGAAAGCCGACGAATACCAATTAAAAGCCGCTGATCGCGTTGAGATTTATCGTCCCTTATTGGCTGATCCAAAAGCGCTTCGCAAAGCGCGGGCTGAAAAAGCCAAGGCGGCTCGCGAGTCGTCCTGATACAGGATTTTTAAGGCGCTTTACTTGCCTTG
The DNA here is from genome assembly GCA_937897785.1 of uncultured Cellvibrionales bacterium. Taxonomy (GTDB): domain Bacteria; phylum Pseudomonadota; class Gammaproteobacteria; order Pseudomonadales; family UBA7434; genus UBA7434. The sequence continues at coordinate 214 of CALCNB010000351.1, forward strand.
AGCTGAAAGTCACCTTCCAAATGGCTGAGCTTATCTTGATCAAAATAGACAGCCAACTGTTTTTTTAGCTGTTGTCCGTTGCCTAATTTTAATGAATAAACATAATGCCACTGATCTTGCTGAAGAGTATCGGCAATTAACGGCGTACCCAACACAAACTCGACTTGTCGTTTTGACATGCCAGGCTTGAGTCTGTCGACCATCGTTTGCGTAATAAGATTGCCTTGTTGAATGGCTATTTTATGCGGTGATAGCTTGGGCATTGAGCCACAGGCAGCTAACAGCAAGCTTAGCGAAATAATAATGTGGCGGCGAATGTAAAGGCGTCGAGCGTGGCTCATGTTGGGCATCCGAAGCAGTTTGTAAAAAAAATAGACACGGTGATAAGGCAATTGGCGGTTTCATTCAAAGTTTGTCAATGTATAATACGTATCTGGGTGACGGATGTGAAGCGTTGATAGTCGCTAAACCCGAATTATTATTGACCAATGAGAACAATTGCAGGAGATAAGCATGGGTATTGAAAATCAAGAGATTAGAAAAGCCGGTCTTAAGGTTACACTGCCGCGCATTAAAGTTTTGCAGTTGTTAGAAAATGCCTCTGATAGTGCGCATCACATGAGTGCGGAAGAAGTGTATAAAGCCTTACTTGAAGCCGGTGAAGATGTGGGCTTAGCGACAGTTTATCGCGTATTAACCCAATTTGAATCAGCGGGTTTAGTGGTGCGGCATAATTTTGAGGGCGGCCACTCGGTGTTTGAGATCGCCAAAGGTGATCACCATGATCACATGGTCTGCATGGAAACGGGTAAGATTATTGAGTTTTGTGATCCAGACATTGAAGCGCTGCAACATAAGATTGCCGAACAGCACGGCTATGAAATTCTTGACCATAGCTTAGTGCTATACGTTAAACCAAAAGATTAATTTTGCGCTGAGCGAGGGGCTATAATACTTGTTGGCCATGCTCTTTGCTAGCGGCCACTTTGCCCTAGGCGCTCTCGAGCATTTCTGCCGCATGCGCGATTGATGACTGCGTTACGTCTAAGCCGCCCATCATTCTGGCTAATTCTGCGGTTCTCTTGTCAGTATTCAATTCGGTTATCGAGGTGGTAGCACCGCTTTTACTGACTGACTTCTGTGCTAATAAATGGCTATTGCCTTTAGCGGCAACTTGCGCGAGATGAGTCACGCAAAACACCTGGCCGCGTTGACCCAGCTCGCGTAGTAAATTACCCACGACCTCTGCCACACCACCGCCAATGCCGACATCGACTTCATCAAATACGACGGTGGGAATGTTTGAGGTTTGCGCAGTGACTACCGCGATGGCTAAACTGATCCGTGATAATTCGCCGCCCGATGCGATTTGGGCTAAGGCCTTTGGCGGTTTGCCCGGAATGGTTGAGATTAAGAATTCTAATGACTCTGCACCTGCAGTATTAGGTGATTCACTCGTGAGTGGCTCAATCGCGATAGCAAACTGACAGTGTGCCATTTGTAATTCGTCGAGCTTGGCATTGACGGCCTTACTGAGTTTGTTGGCGGCGCTTTGTCGCTGTTTGCTGAGCTTTTTAGCGGCAGTTATAAAGGTTTTTTGTAGTAATTTTTGCTGCTCTTTTAAGGCGCTGATTTTTTCATCACCCCCTTCAAGTTCAGCCAGCTCTTGGGCTAACTGCTGATGGGTATCAAACAGTTGTTCGACCGGCACTTGGTGCTTACGGGCTATGCTATAGAGGGCATCGAGCCGCTGTTCTACCCACTGCAGGCGCTCGGGATCGATACTTAACTGTGACTGTTCGGCACTGAGTTCATTAAATGCTTCTTCCGCTTGAATAGCGGCACTACTGATAAGTTCAAGTGCCGGCCCTAGACTAGGCAAATCGACCGTTAACTGGCTAAGGCGCTGCTGGCTGAGTTGTAATAAGCTTAGCGCGCTGGAACTTTCATCGCCATTGCAGGCCTGCATTGCTTCATTGATACCCAGCAGTAGTTGTTCAGCATTGGCTAATTTTTTTTGCTCGCTGGCCAGCGTCTCGCTTTCGTTAGCTTCGAGTGCCAGCTTGTCTAATTCTTGCACTTGATAGCTGAGTAATTGAAGCCGTGCTTCTTTACTGTCATTTTGGGTAGTGAGTTGTTGGATCTTACGTTCCAGCGCTTGCCATTGTTCAGCGGCATCTTTGACTTTAGCCAGCTGAGCCTGATGGCCACCAAAGTTATCAATCAATACGCCATGGCTGTGTTTGTCTAGTAGTGATTGATGCTCGTGCTGATTGTGTAAGTCTACCAACTGCTCGCCCACCGTTTTTAGATCGGCAATATTGACGGGACTGCCATTGATGTAAGCGCGGCTTCTACCCGAGGGGGTGATGACACGCCGAAGTATCGCTTCATGCGGGTCGTCTTCATTGCTGAGGTCATGCGCATGAAGCCAGTTCAGCAGTGCGGTTTTTTCCTGAAGTCGAAAGCTTGCGCTAATATCGGCATTATTGCTTTCGTCACGAAGTACCTGATGATTTGCGCGGTCACCTAATGCCATTGCGAGGGCATCAAGCATCACTGATTTACCTGCGCCAGTTTCACCGGTAATCACACTGAGGCCAGTACTGAGCTCAAGCTCACATTGGTCAACCGTGGTGAAGTTTCGAACACACAGGTGGGTCAGCATAAAACGTCTCTACTCCAAGCCACATGACCGTTGCCCATCACAAAGGCTTTACTGGCTTTATGGCCTTTAGTCTAGCGCATATCAGCAGGTGAATTAAGCCCTTTAATGACTTAAGAGGCGCAAAAAAATCTTGAATAAAATAGTGGCGGTGAGTAGCTATGGCCACCAAAGCCGAATGTCGGGGCGGTCACACCACCTACAGGTTGATTTTTAATCACACAGAGTTTTTTAGTCGTCTTTTTCAGTCATTTCGCTTGAAATTTATCAGCTTGCCCCCAATTTATCTGCATGATCGCAGTAACACTTAAATTAGTGCCCTAGAAGGAGCCCAATGTGAACGACAAGCCATCCTCTGACCCGTCATCTGAAGCGCCCACTGACCAGCAGGCAAACGAGCCCGTTAGCCCAGAGGCTGATGCTGACAATGCGGCTACAAGCGGCGAGCCAGATGAATCGCTTGCTACGGGCAATGATGATGCCGGCCAGCCTGGATCTGATTCAGGGGCTGAAACCAGTCTTGAGGCCCAGTTAGAGGCGCTTTCCGCGCAATTATCCAGCGCGAAAGATGAACAATTACGTACCCAGGCTGAAATGCAAAACTTACGGCGTCGCGCCGAGCGAGATGTCGAAAAGGCCCATAAGTTTGGTTTAGAAAAACTGATTAATGGCCTACTGCCAGTGCTGGACAATTTCGACCGTGCGATTGCCGCGGTCCCAGAAGCAGCGGCCGATGATGAGGTGGTGAAGTCCTTGCTTGAAGGCGTTGAGCTGACCCGAAAAACAGCTCTAGATGTATTGAAAACTTTTTCGGTTGAGGTGCTAGAGCCCTATGGCGAGCCCTTTAATCCCGAGTTTCATCAAGCCATGACCATGGTCCCGAGCCCAACAGCCGAGCCCAACAGCGTGATTGATGTGTTGCAAAAAGGTTACACGCTTAATGGCCGCTTATTACGGGCAGCTATGGTGGTGATAGCCAAGGCAGAAGAGGCTTAATTGACGATTATTGACCGTCTTTGATTGAAGTTCCTAGCAATCATCGACCATCAGTGACTTGAAATGCGTGAAATCGTCACCATATAGACAACATACTGAGAACAAAATACCGCGATAGCCACTAGCGATTGTGGCTTTATGACATCGCTGAGAGCAAGGCTTTTAGCATAACAATGAATACTACGATTTTAGGAGAGCACCATGGGTAAAATTATCGGCATCGACTTAGGTACCACTAACTCCTGCGTTTCAGTCCTTGACGGCGATCAGTCGCGCGTTATTGAAAATGCAGAGGGTGATCGCACCACACCTTCAGTGGTGGGTTACACGGCTGACGATGAAGTGTTAGTCGGTCAGTCGGCCAAGCGCCAAGCGGTGACGAATCCAACCAATACGGTATTTGCGGTTAAGCGTCTGATCGGTCGTAAATTTGATGATAAAGTCGTACAAAAAGATATTTCGATGGTGCCTTACACTATATCGAAGGCCGATAATGGTGATGCTTGGGTAGAAGCAGGCGGTGAGCAAATGGCGCCACCTCAAGTGTCGGCACAAGTCTTGATGAAAATGAAAAAAACTGCCGAAGATTTTTTGGGTGAGAGCGTCAGCGAAGCCGTGATTACCGTGCCCGCTTACTTTAACGACTCACAGCGTCAGGCCACTAAAGATGCCGGTAAGATTGCCGGTCTTGATGTTAAGCGTATTATTAATGAGCCAACCGCGGCAGCTTTGGCTTATGGCATGGATAAAAAAGGCGGCGACCGAACCATTGCGGTTTATGATTTAGGTGGCGGTACCTTTGATATTTCGATTATTGAAATCGCGGATGTTGACGGTGAAATGCAGTTTGAAGTGTTGTCGACCAATGGTGATACGTTCCTCGGCGGTGAAGACTTTGATTTAGCCTTGATCGAATACTTAGCCGATGAATTTCAAAAAGACAGCGGCATGGACCTTAAAGGTGATCCATTGGCGATGCAGCGTTTAAAAG
>CALCNB010000352.1 GCA_937897785.1 uncultured Cellvibrionales bacterium
GGGCGAGCTCGCGGCCGTTGGCAACGCCGACGTCACGCCGCTGGCGGCGCGGTGGCGGCGCGGGCCGTTGACGAGGCCGTCGAACTGGCGGTTGAGCGCGCGCACCTGTCGCGATACGGTCTGTGACATTTAAGGCCCAAAACCCATTGTTATAGCGAAAATTCTTACCGCCCGCCGCTAAGCCACGGTCACTACCATCGCGTTGCAGACTGGCATTAAGCAAACGAGCATCCAGTACTTGTTCGTCGTCTAAACGTCCCTCGCCAGTGCCTAACCAATCGGCTAAGCGAACAATGTCATCGGCTTCGAAAGTCAGTCCGTAACCGGCAAACGGTTGCGCTCGTTGATCATAGGTTCGTTTGCTATGGTCGAGTAATGGGCTTAAAGACAGTTTTTGCCAAATGGGATTCACCAGCAACGCGCTATAAGCATCATCAATTTCAGGCTGTTGTTTCGCGAGAATATTACTAAGGGCCGTGCCGACCAAATACGTATCGGAGGTGTGATAAACAAACTTTTTTTGTGGCGACGATTTGCGTGGATAGTGCGTGCAAGCAAAATTAATTTTACTGGCATGTTTATCATCGAAAATAAACGACATTTGTGCATCACTGTCTTCATCGATAGAAAAAACGGTGCTTGTATAATGGCCGGTCGCCATGTCTAGGGCGTCTTCAATACTAACCTTGCGCCAGGATTTTTTTTCACAACTGGGAATGGTTTCTGCAATACTGTGTTGTGAAATACCTGGCATCTGCTTTTCAAGCTGCATCAGCGCGATGCCGGCGTAAATCGATTTTGCTGTGGAGTATGAAGGCAGCGCCATTGCGTCACAGAACGGGTAGGCACCGTGTCTTGTATTGCAATTACTGCGGTAATGTATACCATCGACGACCAGACCATAAACGCTTAGATCTGTTGGGCTAACGCCATCGCCAATGGCTAAGTTGTCAATATCGATACCACGATAGTTATTGCTTAAATTAGCCAAGGGCTCGACGGGCAGTCGTGATTTACGATGGGCCTCGAAACGTGCCACTGCTTCTGTAATATCGGCGTCTGTCGCTATAGTTTTATCGCGTTTGACGGCGACAGTGCCCCACATATCAAATTTAAAATACGCGCAAGTTTCGCTACTGATTTGATAGGCGAGCCGCGAGATCGCGCCTTCGTGATTGAATAACCATGTGAATACGCCATTATGCGTGCAGTTAGCTGCGCGTTCTTGTAAGGCGAATGGCACCGCGGCGCGTGACCAACCTTGGTCATTGGTTTCTTGCCAAACCGTGCCAGGTTGTACCAGTAACTCCCAGTAGGGGTGTTCGCTTTGCATCACCCCGCGGTTGAGCGGAATAAGATCGCGGCCTTGCTGGGTAAATGCCAGGCTGAAAGCGGGCAGACGTTGTATCGCCTGACCCTGTTGTTTAACGCGATTCAATGAATCGCGAAGCGCATAGAAACCATCGGCGATGGCAACCGCGTCCAAGCTTAGGTGGGCATTAAACCGGTGGTTGGGTGCAGTTGCTGACGACGGTGGTGTAAAT
>CALCNB010000353.1 GCA_937897785.1 uncultured Cellvibrionales bacterium
TCATTGGTGTTCCCATATCTATTTCATAAACACCTGGATTATTAAAAAAACTATCAAGACAAACTAATTTTGTCCCTGCAGATTTTTTGTTTCCAATTGATGAGAACTTTTCAGCACCATTAATAGACCACTACACTCAAACCAAGCCTTATGGGCATAACAACAGCAAGTAAGATTGAGTCGATATGAGCGATCAACAAGATACCCAAGAACAAGCAGAAACTAGCCAAGATAAGCTCGCTAACAATAGTAGCTTATTGCAGTCTATTATGCTTAATAGCTTTGCCTTGGGTAGTTTCGCGTTAATCTGTACGATCATTATTGCACTTACCTACATTAATACCGCTGATAATATTAAGCAGCAGAAAAAACTTGCGCAACTGAAAGCCTTGTATCAAATTGTTCCTAAAAATCTTCACGACAACGACCTCCTCACAGACAATATCAATCTGCAAGTTAAGCAATTAGGGCATCGTCAAGCGCAAACCATTTACCTTGCCAAGCAGCACGGTCAACCAACAGTGATTGTCTATCCAGTCACAACGACTGACGGCTATAGCGGCGACATCAGCTATATCATTGGCGTCAACATTGATGATAATTCTATTGCCGGTGTCAGAGTCGTCAGTCATCAGGAGACGCCAGGCTTAGGCGATAAGATCGAATTAAGAAAATCGCCGTGGATACTCTCATTCAATGGTTTGAGCCTTGAAAACACCCAAGCCAAAGATTGGACCGTCAAAAAAAATGGTGGCAAATTTGATGGATTCACAGGCGCGACCATTACGCCTCGATCAGTCACCCACTCTATTGCGCGAACGCTTAACTACCATCAACTTTTCATTGATCAATTGTTAAAAAAAATCACTATCGCTAATCAACAAAAGGTAAGCAATGGCTAACTATGCAGACATCACCCGCAATGGTTTGTGGGATAATAACCCAGCATTAGTGCAGTTGTTAGGGCTATGCCCCTTACTAGGGGTGTCAAATTCGGTGGTTAATTCTATCGGCTTAGGCCTAGCCACAATTTTTGTTTTAGTCGCCTCAAATACTTTCGTATCAATTATTAAGAATGTCACGCCAGCTGCAATACGCTTGCCAACATTTGTCATGATTATCGCCGCCGCAGTCACATGCATTGAATTATTAATGCAAGCCTATACCTATGAGCTTTACGAAATTCTTGGGATATTTTTACCTTTAATCACCACTAATTGTTTGATTCTAGGTCGCGCAGATGGCTTTGCCTGTAAGAACACGGTTAGCGCATCAATTTACGATGGCTTAATGATGGGTATTGGTTTCGCCTTAGCTTTATATCTGTTAGGCGCAATGCGTGAACTGATTGGCACCGGCGCACTATTTGCAAATATGGATTTATTATTCGGTCCTGCAGCAGTCGACTGGAAAATAACTTTTTCCGCTGATTATCCTCAATTCTTATTGGCCATTTTGCCACCGGGCGCTTTCATCCTCACCGGATTAATCATTGCCGGGAAAAACTTCATTGATTATCAAATAAAACAACGCCAAGATGCACGCTCAGAAGGCGTAGAAAAAGTATCAAGGCGAGTAAGAGTCACGGGCAAAATAGATTAGTAAGTAACGACTAGTGCGTCACTGAACGGCATAAAGATAGCATCTCGCCACGCTGGCATATTTGACGTAACCGATAGCGATGCTGATCACTGGGATAATGTGCCATTAATTGATCGCCGACCAGTAAGGCCTGTTCAAATGACTGCGTGTCGAGATACAGATGCCAAGAAAAAATCAACCATGCTTCTTTCATGACTCGATCCCCAGCTACTGCTTGCTCAATAATAGCATCCATTATAGCTTGCGCCTTAGCGGTTTCAGCTTGGTGATAATAACTCCGCGCAACCAAAACCTGCAAACCATCATCGACCAATAACTCACTCGCTTTCGCATCGACCAATTGTGCAATGACACGCTGGTAATCACCTTGCAAATAATGAATTTGAGCGAGTGTATAAACCGCTTCGCTTCTAGTCACCAAGTCTAAGTATTTGCTCGCAACAATTTTCTCATAAGCCTCTATCGCCTTAGGGTATTTTTGCTGGTGAGAAAACGTGTAGGCCAATAAGCGTAACAACTGATCCGCTTCATAACCACTGCTGCATGACTGTTTAGCTGCAGTCAGAAGATCATGTTCAGCCTCGACCACTCTTTGCAGTCGAATTAATTCATGGCTCTGATCTAAAGCTCGCTGACAAGCCGTGCCCAGCGTTTGTGGCTGTTGATCAGGGGGCGTCGCGCGGTTTGCTGTTGTTAAATTTGTGCAGGCAGATGTCAGCAACGCCATGACTAAACAACTTATCAAAAACGCGACAGAACCCGCCTTATTATTACTACTCATCGACATAAATTTAATCATTCAAGCAATAGACGTTATTCGGTCGCCACTGCTGCTACTGTCCTTCCGGCCCAGCGGCCAAAAAATGTCACATCAGCTACCGACATGCCGCTGGCATAACCATCGCCGGTTCTTGGCATACCGGCAGTGGTTCGGCCGGCTGCATATAAGCCTTTAATGACCTCACGTTCTCCCGTCAATACTTCACCGCTTGGCAGCGTATCCAAACCACCAAGGGTAAACATGGAGTACATAGCACCTCGACCGAGACTGCAATCAAGCGCTGCAAAAGGTCCCTCAATTGGCTCTAACCATTCAGGTATCTTATGGAACTTTGGGTCTTCCCCTTTAGCCGCATAATGATTATAAAACTCGACCGTTTGTTGCAAGGACATTTCAGGTAGACCTAACTCAATCTCTAATTCAGCCAGTGTTTCACCCGTTCCCGCAATATCTGCACCCATATAATTGCTATCTTGGTAATCGCCAATATCGTTAACGCTGAAGACCAAGAAAATCCTATCACCAGGCTGTTGCAAACAGTAATTACCGACTCGACTGTGGTAACAGTCTTCGTTGATAAACCGTTGGCCGGCTGAGTTGACAAAAATGCCTTTAGTCAAGCTGGCTGGCGGATAAAAAGGCAAGGTAGTGAGACCCTCATGCATATTAATGGCAGCACCGCCTGCCCCCATACCCATTAAAATTCCCGCGCCATCGTCACCAGGGTTACCAGTTGGTGCATTGCATTTAGACAGCATTGGCGCATAGCGCTTGAGCATGTCCTCATTCATAACAAAACCACCCGCGCATAGCACCACACCTTTACGGGTTTTTATATTTAGCTCTTGTTGATTTTGTCTAACGACAATACCTTTCACTTCGCCATCGCTATCTTGAATTAAGGTTAAGGCCCTCGTTTCATACTCAACATTTATCTGACGACGCTCGACATTCTCTGTCATTATCTTCATAAACAAAGGCCCGCCATTGTCGCCCTGAACATGTAGATTATGGCCGCGAGGAACCGGCTTAGCGACTTGATTAAACGGCCATACTTTTTCATTGCCTGTATATAAAATACCATCGTCGGTAGTGACCATGATGGCTCGCTCTTTAAACTCGGTATCTTTAAACGGCACACCCTGCTCAACTAACCAATTAAAATGCGAAACACCACCTTCAGAAAAAGCACGGATCTTATCATCGTCACCTTGCTCGCCATTGCAAAGTTTTAAATAATTATAAATATTTTCGGTCGAGTCCTCATAGCCGCAGGCTTTTTGTACGCGCGTCCCACCATTTCCGCCGAGATAAATCTCAGCACTAGACATAGCGGTCGATCCTCCCGAAGCACTGGCTAATTCAAATATTGTCACCTCTGCACCGGCATCACTCGCCTCTATCGCTGCGCAGGCTCCGGCGCCGCCAAAGCCAATAACAGCAACATCTAATTCTTGATGCCATTTCGTAATATCTTGATAACGTCTTAAAACAGCAGTAAAACTACTCGTAGAATTTACTGATATATCTTCAAATATAAAATAATCATTAAATTCATTTTGCTCTTGTGGTGTAAATACATCTTGAAGGTTAGTATCATTATTATACATTGCCCAAGATCCTAGATTGTTATGAAAATTCGCATATGTATTTGTAATTTTATAAACTTGTTTAGTGTTTTT
>CALCNB010000354.1 GCA_937897785.1 uncultured Cellvibrionales bacterium
CCTTTGGCTTTGGTTTAGGCTTTGGTTTTGGTTTAGGCTTTGGTTTTGGCTTGGCTTTTAGTTGAGCTTTTGGCTTTGGTAAGTCTTGCACGGACACTAAACGCGCATCAATAGCTTTGATATTGGCGCTCACAGCCACTTCAGAAGATTCTGGCGTCCAACCTATAGACAATAGCGCCAGCACGCCGCCATGCAACAGTATGGCTAACAGTAGCGGTAATCGATAAGCGGTTAAATCAACCATTGCGGGTCCATAATCGTCTGTTGGTCGACAACATCATTGGCTTATTAAGGCGTCTCTGTGACAAGGCCAACTGAACTTGCCCCCGCCGACTGAAGACGAGTCATTAACCCCACCACCTCGCCATATGGAATATTTTTATCCCCCCAAATCAAGACTGGCGTTGCGGGTGACTGCTTGATCACCTTCGTCACTCGTCGCTCAAGTAAGTCAACAGCAATAGACTTATCAGGCGCCGCACCTAAATTGAGATATAAACTACCATCGGCTTTTATCGAAACAATTAACGGCTCATTGGGTGTGTCATCAAGAGGGGCAGATGGTGCCTGCGGGAGATCAACATCAACACCTTGCATTAATAATGGCGCTGTAACCATAAACACAATTAATAACACTAAGGTAACATCGATATAGGGGACGGCATTAATCTCAGCGATTAGCTTGCGCTTATTTTTTCTTCGACCCATAAAGTAATTGCCCTATTCGGTTAAGCGCTCTTGCGCCATAACGGTATGCACTTGACGATGTAAAATACTCGAAAATTCATCAGAAAAGGTTTCGTATCGACTGATTAACATATCCACTCTGGCAGCGAAACGATTGTAAGCAATCACTGCCGGTATTGCGGCAAATAAACCCATTGCGGTTGCGATTAATGCCTCAGAAATACCTGGCGCTACCGCCGCTAATGTCGCTTGATGTGCATTCGCTAAACCGCGAAAAGAGCCCATAACACCCCAAACCGTGCCAAATAAGCCAACATAGGGACTGGCCGAACCCACGTTCGCTAAAAAGGGTAAATGCTTTTCTAAGTATTCTTCTTCTCGCGCTAATGACACGCGCATAGCACGCTCTGCGCCACTCAAAATAACCTCTGAATCAATATTTTCCTGCTGTCTCAGGCGAGAAAACTCTTTAAACCCAGCGCGAAAAATTGCCTCAACGCCGCCAATTTCTTCTGACTCGGCACGCACACTGCCCGATCGATACAGTTGGCCTAAATCAACACCGGACCAAAACTCCTCTTCAAAAGCCAGTAGTTCGGCGTGCGCTTGCCTAAAAACCGCCAACCGTTGAAAAATCATCACCCATGAGGAAATAGAGGCCAGCACTAAGCCCAACATGACTAACTGAACAAGCACGCTCGCTTGTGATATAAGACTCCAAAGGGATAATGGCTCAGCCACAAAACGACTCCTACTATTACTTATACTTGATTTTTAATGGGGCATTATCTGCTTAATAAGTGACTCTGGCATTACTGCCGGTTGCTGAGTATCGCGATCGACACAAGCTACTTTTACTTCAGCTTCGCACAGTAATTGGTTATCACGATAGACTTGCTGTTCAAATACCACCGCCACCTTGCTACTTTTTTTGGCCACGGCTGAAATTGATAAGTAATCGTCTAATACCGCTGGCGCTCGATAATTGATCGTTAAGGAGTGCACAACAAACATTAACTGATCGGCAAATATAGCCGCCTTACCAAAACCTAACTGACGCATAAACTCAGTTCGCGCCCGCTCCATATACTTTAAATAATTAACATAAAAAACAATGCCGCCAGCATCGGTATCTTCTATATAAACACGCACATCAATAGTTGTTGATGATAAGGCTGACGGCTGATTGTTTGACATCAATTCCACACTATTGTTCGCGCTGCGGCGGTGTTATTTCAAAATGTTCATAGGCATGACGAGTCGCAATACGGCCTCGTGGGGTTCGCTGAATGAAGCCCTGCTGAATCAAAAAAGGCTCTAACACATCCTCTATAGTGCCACGCTCTTCGCTAATCGCTGCCGCTAAGTTATCAACGCCCACCGGACCACCATCAAACTTCTCGATAATACAGAGCAACAACCGTCGGTCCATATGATCGAAACCTAGTGGGTCAATATTTAAAATATCCAGTGCCTGTTCGGCTACTTGCTGGGTCACAATGCCGTCATATTTGACGTCGGCGAAATCCCTAACCCGGCGCAGTAAGCGATTGGCAATACGTGGCGTACCGCGTGAACGTCTAGCAATTTCAGCGGCTCCAGCGCCTTCGATGGTCACGGCTAATAAGTCAGCAGCTCGCATAATAATTTGGCTCAAATCATCCAAACTATAAAACTCAAGTCGTTGAACAATACCAAATCGATCACGCAGCGGCGAAGTTAATGAACCCGCTCGGGTTGTGGCTCCTACCAAGGTAAACGGCGGCAAATCCAATTTAATCGACCTTGCGGAAGGCCCCTCACCAATCATAATATCCAGTTGGTAGTCTTCCATAGCCGGATACAAGACTTCTTCTACTACTGGACTCAAACGATGTATCTCATCGATAAACAACACATCATCTTTCGTTAAGTTAGTCAGCATGGCGGCTAAATCACCCGGCCGCTCTAACACTGGGCCTGAAGTTGAATGCAGGGTTACGCCTAATTCATTGGCAATAATGTGCGCCAATGTCGTTTTGCCAAGGCCAGGTGGACCAAAAATCAAACTGTGATCTAAAGCCTCTTGCCTGTTTCGGGCGGCGGCAATAAAGACCTCCATTTGAGATCGAACCACTTGCTGACCAATATAATCAGCCAGCAACTTAGGCCGTAGAGCGCGGTCATGCTTTTGCTCCTCTGTCGCCGCATCACCGGTAATTAATCGATCAGCTTCTATCATGATTTATCCTAAACTAACGCTTTAACATAGTTTTTAAAGCTGCGCGAATGGCTGCTTCACTGCTGTCAATTTCACTAAAATCAAGCTTGGCTAAAGACTTACTCGCCTCGACCGGTTTATAGCCTAAAGCAATAAGAGCCGTTTCTGCCTCAGCTAAAATCATAGACTGTGATGAAGATGTACTGCCCGCACCGTCGATCTGTTCGGCGGGTAAATCCACGTGCCATTCCTGTAAGCGATCTTTCATTTCAACAATTAAACGTTCAGCCGTCTTTTTACCGACGCCTGGCAGGCGCGTCAATGAGGCAACATCAGAGGCGATAATACAGTGACTAAAAGCCGCTGCATCCATGCCCGATAAAATAGCCAACGCCAATTTAGCGCCCACACCATTAATTTTGATCAAAGTACGAAATAATTGTCGCTCAGACTGATCAGCAAAACCGTACAAAAGTTGAGCATCCTCACGTACAACAAAATGTGTTAGCAGTTTAATTTCTGCGCCCAACGCCGGCAAGTCAGTAAAAGTGTTTAACGATGCCTGTACATCATAACCGACGCCATTGACCTCAATCACCAGCCACGGGGTGGATTTTTCGACTAACTGTCCAACTAAATAACTGATCATGGTTGTATGATTGACTCTCACTGCCATTAATTTTTTGGGGTTCTGAATCGTTTAACGCAACGCTCCATAGGGATTATCACTGTAACTGTGGCAAAGTGCTACTGCTAAAGCATCGGCCGCATCGGCCGATGGCGTTCGATTCAAGCCTAATAAACGAACCACCATTGCCTGCACCTGCTCTTTGTCAGCGGCACCGGTTCCAGCAACTGCCTGCTTTATCGTCCTTGGAGCGTACTCTCCCAAAGGCAAGCCCGCCTCAGCAATAGCGAGAATAGCTGCGCCCCGCGCATGACCCAGTTTTAAAGCCGAACTGACACTTTTTCCCACGAACACCTGTTCGATAGCCGCTTGACTAGGCGCGTACTGCCGAATCAGCTCGCCGATATTTTGATAGATCGTCAATAATCGCACAGGCAAATCATCAGTAGGCATGCGAATACAACCACTGGCTACATAGCTTACTTGAGTTTTTTCTACTTGAATAAGGCCGTAACCCGTGATCCGTGATCCTGGGTCGACACCTAAAATGATGCTCAAAAGTGGTCACTCATCGTCATAGTATTAACAATCTAACCCGCGCGATAGTTTATCGAGTGATCGGCCTACCGCATAATCCTGTCAGATTATACCCCGCTAGCAAGGATTTGCACTGAAGATCTGATCATTAGTCGGTATAAAAGAAAAAAGAAATGAACGCTAACAAATCAGCGTTCATTTAAGAGAGAGTAGACCTGACCCCTGATGCCATAGCGAAACAGAAATCAGGCTCATACTGACATTGAATCGAACTATTTTAAATCCCTGTCAAAATATATACGCTCATCGATAGCCAGCACCCACCAGGAAACGCTGAACTCACCAAAAACGCTGGCTTGACAAAATAAGCCTAGTGGAGAAAAGCCATGCTAATCACAGTGCAAGCGCAAAAGTGAGTCTCAGTTCACAGCTAAAATGTAAAATCAGCAGGTCTTATTCAGCCATTGATAGAATGCCGCAACTGGCCGTGGCGGCTAATCGGACTGGGGTGGCGCCTCTATTTGACGCAATTTAATGTTTAATTCGCGCAACTGCTGGTTATCGACAGCGCCAGGTGCTTCAGTCATAACACAAGCCGCGGATTGCGTCTTTGGAAAGGCAATGACATCGCGAATCGAGCTTGCCCCACTCATGAGCATCACCAAGCGATCAAGTCCAAACGCCAAACCACCGTGCGGCGGCGCACCGTATTTCAGCGCATCGAGTAAGAAACCAAATTTTTCCTGAGCCTCTTCAGCACTGATCGAGAGTAAGCGAAATACCGCCGACTGCATGTCAGCTCGGTGAATACGAATCGAACCGCCACCCAATTCAGTGCCATTTAAGACCATATCATAGGCCTGAGATAAGGCCGAACCAGGATCTTTTTCGAGCGCCTCAGGACTGCACGAAGGGGCTGTAAACGGATGATGCAATGCCGTCCATTGGCCCTTGTCATTCTTTTCGAACATCGGGAAATCAACAACCCAAAGTGGCGCCCATTCACAGGTATAAAGATTTAAGTCCTCGCCCAATTTGCATCGCAAAGCACCCAGCGCTTCATTGACGACGGTGGTTTTATCGGCGCCAAAGAAAATAATATCGCCGTCAGCCGCTTCGAGCCGATCCATTAATGCCATAACCGTCTCATCTGGCATAAATTTCAAAATAGGCGACTGCAAACCTTCCAAGCCAGCTGCACGATCATTGACTTTTACCCAGGCTAAACCTTTTGCACCATAGATACTGACAAACTTGGTGTAACCATCAATATCTTTTCGACTAATCGCGCTACCGCCAGGCACTTTTAATGCCGCGACTCGCCCATCGGGATCGTTAGCAGGCCCATTAAAGACCTTAAATTCAACACTGGCCATCAAGTCATTCACATCAACCAATTTTAACGGGATACGGAGATCGGGTTTGTCACTACCATAATCCCGCATCGCCTCGGCATAAGGCATGGTGGGAAATGATTCAAACGTCACGCCTAGTACCTCGGCAAACAGCTCGGTCACTAACTGCTCGGTCATGGTCATAATTTCTGACTCAGACATAAAGGTGGTTTCAATATCTATTTGGGTGAATTCAGGCTGACGATCAGCGCGCAAATCTTCATCGCGGAAACATTTCGCAATTTGATAATAACGATCAAATCCCGACACCATTAATAACTGTTTAAATAATTGAGGCGACTGAGGCAAGGCAAAAAAATTGCCCTCGTGGGTTCGGCTCGGCACTAAATAATCGCGAGCGCCCTCTGGCGTAGCACGCGTTAAAATAGGGGTTTCTATGTCTAAAAAGCCATTTGCATCCAAAAACCGGCGAATATTCGCCGACACCTGCGAACGTAGACGAAGTTTTTGCTGCATATCATTGCGGCGTAAATCCAAGTAACGGTACTTTAGTCGAACATCTTCGCCAACATCAGTGAACTCATCGAGCTGAAATGGCGGTGTTTCAGCCTGATTTAAAATATCTACCGCTCGGGCATAGACCTCAATTTCACCCGTTGCCATGTCGGCGTTAATGGTGTCAGCCGAACGTGCGCGAACCACGCCTTGAACATGCAATACGTATTCACTGCGGACTTTATCGGCTAAAGCAAAGTGTTCACCAGCATCAGGGTCAAATACCACCTGCACAATGCCTTCGCGGTCACGTAAATCAATAAATATGACACCACCATGGTCTCGACGTCGATCAACCCAGCCGAATAGAGAGACTTCGCTATCAACCTCTGGTAATGCGACTTGACCACAATAATGGCTTCTTTGCTGACCAATGCCAGCGTTGTTTTTTGAATCAGTCAAAACAACCTCGATATCATTCACTGTATTTCGCTAAAAAAGCTGACTGCCGGCGTTACACACAAGCAACTCGCTACCGTATTATCTCATTTGCCAAACAAACAACGGCCGCTACTCAGTGGCCTATTTATTACTCTATTTATTCAGTACTTTGGCTACTCGCCCCACTAGATGTCGCAGCTGTATTAGATTCCGCTTGTGTCGATGGCGCTGCAGCGCCCCCTTTATTCTTAAAATCAGTCTCGTACCAGCCGCTGCCTTTTAATTTAAACGCCGCCGCTGAAATCAACTTTTTCAAACTGTCCTTATCGCAAACGGGGCATCGAAGCAAAGGGGCCGCAGACATTTTTTGCAATGCCTCCAATTGATGACCACAGGCCTCACATTGATATTCATAAATGGGCATAAGCAGTAAAAACTCCAATTCAAACAAAAACCAGCTTTAATCATCATTAATGCTATCGGCATTTTAAGCAAATGTTTGGCCAGCGCACTCAAGCAAAACCATCACCGAATGATTAAAGCGCGGCATTATACTCTATATTTAAGGCGGTTTTAAACCAAGAAAACAGCAATGCTACAGTAAAAAAGCCCATTTAATTCGCTTAATGGGTTAGCGCCTACTCGCACAGGAAGTTCTTTTTAAACAATGTCACAGCCCTTAAGCAGAATGGATAACCGTATAATCCAAGCTGGCAAGCTAAAGAATAAGATTTTTTAGCTCATAAAACTGGACTACGCGTTTTTGTCCAACCAAGAAAATCTTCTATTGAAGGGCAAAACTATTTTTATCAATTT
>CALCNB010000355.1 GCA_937897785.1 uncultured Cellvibrionales bacterium
TGACTATGGCTTGGTTGCTGATTTATTTGAAGCTTTACCGGCCTTAGAGGCTCAGCTTTAATCTTGTTGAGTCATTGGTTTATATGGCCAAACACAAAAAAACCTGGCGAGTCCAGGTTTTTTTATGAATGCAGATAGTAAAAGGTGTAAAGCGCTGTGAGCAATTCAGTAGATATCTCGGGAGTCATCTTAGGAAAAAAAAGTCCCCAAGCCATTGCGCCTGCAGTAGTTGCACAAATAAAAACCTTACTTGGGCGTGAACCAAGAGGTCTTGAAACCGTTGAAGTGGTTGATTATCAGGGGGCGCCCTCGGTAATACGGGTGGCAAGCTTGGTCGATGATAAACCATTCCCAACCATGTACTGGCTGGTTGATAAGCAGTTGAATTATCGTATTGATCAGTTAGAGGCCGGAGGGCTTATCGCTCGTATGCAACAAATGATCGATGCGGACGAATCATTGCAGAGTGCGATGATTCACGATCATCAACAGTTTATTTTACGGCGCGAAAGTCACATGTCGAAAGCGATTAAGCAACGTTTAATCGATCAAGATTACTTTGACCCTTTACAGCGGCGAGGTATTGGCGGCATAGCAAACTTTACTCGTATTCGATGTTTACATACGTACTATGCTTCTCACTTAGTGAACCCAAATACCATTGGCAGTTGGCTTGATAAAGAATATCTTTAGAGCAAGATACCCATTCGGATGTCATTAATTACTTAGGAGCTAAAGCATGGTAGAACTCACAGTTATTCGTAACATAAGCGCAAGTGTCGATGCTGTCTGGGCAGTATTGGATGACTACGGTAATTTATCATGGATTCCCGGCGCTGATAATGTTGAAGTGATCGGTGAAGGCGTTGGGATGACAAGAAGATTGCATATGCCGGGTCTCGATTCGCCGATTGATGAGACACTCACTGCGAAAGATATTGCAGCTAAGACCTTTAGTTATACCATACCTAAGAATGCTGTTATTCCTTTTGATGACTACAATGCAACTGTTTCAGTGACAGGTGATGCTGGCTCAGCAACCGTCAACTGGTACTGCAGCTTTGATCAGGGTGATGTGCCTGAAGCGGATGCAAAGTCAATGATCGAAGGTAGTTACACGATGATGCTAGACGCCTTAGCAGATAAATTAGAAGCCTAAAAGCGAAGAGATTTAGAGGTTTTGCTCAGAGGGGGTCTTGCCTTCCCTGAGCCAGCCGATTATGTCTTCTAGTATCAGGCAAAAACAAGGCACGACTAGCAGTGCAATGAATGATGAGGTCAGTACTCCGAATGCAAGCGAAATCGCAATTGGGGTAAACATCATCGTTGAAATTGACTCGTTAATTAATAATGGAATTAGACCAACAAAGGTTGTGGCCGAGGTTAGTACTAGCGGCCTAAAGCGTGACATTGCAGCGCTTACAAGAGCGCTGTAAGGTTTTTTTAGTCGGCTGTTCTCGCGGTTATAAAAATCGACCATAATTAAACTGGCATTAACGGCAACACCAGATAATGCCATGATGCCAAGCAGAGAGAAAAACATTAAGTCTTGCCCCATAATAATATGGCCGATCACCGCCCCGCAGGCACCAAAGGGGATGACGCTCATGACAATCAAGGGTTGCAGATAAGATTTTAATGGGATCGCTAATAGGGTATAAATGGCGAACATCGCGATACTGGCTGTAATTATGAGGCTACTTGCCGCCTCTTGTTTTTCTTCTGCCTCGCCCGCCAGATTGATGGCAATATCATATCGCTGAGCGAGCGCTGGCATGATACGGCTTTCGAGATCACCCAGTACCTCCTCAGGGGTAATAATGTTTCGATCAACATCCGCTGTAACACTAATGACTCTAAGTCCATTAATGCGCTTAATATTAGCCGTGCCTCGTCCCATCGACGCCTCAGCCACCGCAGAGAAAGGAATTTCACTGCCTTCAGTGGTTCGAATTTGCATTTGTTCAATATTACTTAACGATCGTCTTTCGGACTTGGGGTAGCGAACCATGATTTTTAGATCTTCACGACCACGTTGTAGCCGTTGTACCTCTTCACCATAGAACGCTTGCCTGACTTGGGTGGCTAGGTCTTGAGCGGTCAGGTTAAGTGAGCGAGCGCTGTCCTTAATTGTGAGTTTAAGCTCACGTTTGCCGCCTTCAAATGAATCGACAATATCCATCACGCCAGGGTAAGCTTTTAATTCGCTGCTTAGATCTGCGGCCGCCTTTTCAAGCGCGGTAATATTTCTCCCACGTAATTCAATTTCAATCGCTTTACCTGATGAGAATACCTCTGCAGTGAATGTTAGATTGTCTACTTTGGGTATATTTCCGCTTAGATTACGCCAACGTTTAACCAAATCATTGGGTGTCATCCCTTCGTGATCTGTCGGTAAATCAATTTGAAGTGCAACTTCGGCTTGGTGGCCGCCACTGGGGTCAGCATCTCCGATACTTGAGCGACCGAGCTGTATACCCGCAGATACCATCGTGTCGGTGATGCGAATGTCAGAACCTTGTTCCTTCAATTCTTGTTCAAGCAGACGGCCACTTTGAACCAGCTGCTGGGCAACTTTTTGTGTTTCTTCAACGCTAGTGCCAATCGGCATTGAAACACTGGCAAATAATCGTTCACCATCAACAGCGGGAAAAAATTGAAAGATAATTCGACCGCTTATTAATAGTGCCATGGTTAGAATCAGGCAGGCTAATCCGGTAGCAGTCACTAGATAGCGACGATTTAGACACCATTTTAGGCTGGGTCGGTAATATTGATTGGCGAAGCTAAGCAGTGACCGTGTCAGTTTGTCTTGCAATCGAAGAAATCGATTGCCGTTGCTTAATGTATTGGACTTATCAGGATTAAATAGCACTTTTTTAGACAGTTGCATGGGTAGAATCAATTGCGAGGTAATTAAGCTAAAAATTAAAGCCAATATGGCAGTCACGCCAATAAAAGAAAAGAATGAACCCAGGCCGCTCTTTAGCGCAATCAAGGGTGTGAAGGCGGCTATCGAGGTGAGCACACCAAAGATAACGGGCGTTGCAACATCATTAACACCATTCATCGCAGCTTCTCTTGGGCGCTGACCAAGCTCGGCATTGGTATAAATTCTTTCGGCCACCACGACTCCCGCATCGACTAATATGCCTAGAATTAATAGCGTGCCAACCACTGAAATCGTGCTGATCGTCACGCCGACAAAGGGAAATGTGATCAGCGTGCCGAGCAGGGTAATCGGTAGGCTAATAGCGACCCAGAATGCCAGTCTAGGCCTTAGAAATAGAGCAAGTATGATCAGTACAAGCACTAAACCGCCTAAGCCATTTGTACCGAGTGCGTCTAGTCTATCGACAAGATCTTGAGACTCGTCGGCCCATAGCGCGAGGCCTACCCCGTTAGGCAATCGATATTTGACTTGTTCAAGATAGTCTTTAACACTGCTTGCAACATTAATAACATCTTCATTGCCAATTCTTTTTACACTAATCATTAGCGCTGGTTTGCCGTTGAAAAGCGCATTAACATCGCTGCTGACAAAGCCATCCTTTATATGTGCAATATCGCCTAGTCGAAGCTCGGTAGTCTCACCACCACTGATAATAATGATATCTTCTAGGCTTCGTACGTCTCTGGCTTGATTGACGGTTCGAATTAAAATTTGACCGTCAACGGTGTCGACTGAACCTGCGGGCAGATCGATAGAGTTCTGGCTGATTCGCTGGGCAATGTCGCGCAAGTTAAGACCGTAGCGGCGGAGGGTATTTTCGGTTATCTCAACACTGATTTCATAGTCTTTAGCGTAATGGATGAACACTTGCGAGACTTCAGGGAGGTCAATTAAATCTAATCGCATTTTCTCAGTTAGGCGTTTTAATGACATTGGGTCAGTATCGCCATAAACAAATATTTGTAACACGTTGGTCAGCAATGTGACTAATTGAATCACAGGCTTTTCTGCTTCATTAGGAAAGGTATCGATACTGTCTATTTTACTTTTTATTTCATTTAGTTTTTGGTTTTTATCTTCGCCTTTAAGTAGTTCAATTTGAACATTGCAGCTGTTTTCTGCCGCTAAGCTGGTAATCTTCTTTATTCCAGGCGTGCCATTGATGTTCTCTTCAACACGAGAACATACGGTTTGCTCAACCTCTTCGGGAGAAGCGCCTGGATAGGGTATTAGGACGCTGATCAGGTCAACGTCAATGTTTGGAAACTCTTCTCGATGCAGTTGAGGTAGGGCAATCAAGCCGCCTAAAATGAGAAACCACATCAATAAGTTGGTTGCGACTCGATTGTCAATAAACCATGTGAGAAAGTTTTTCACTTCACGCTATCCAATGTCTGTTGAGGAGAAGGATTGACTTCCATGCCTTCAAAGATAATAGACGGCGGGGTGACGCAGATAAGTTCATCATTATTGAGTCCCCGACCTACAAGGATCGAGTCATTATTAACGCGAATGATTTCTATGTCACGATAGGTTAAGCGGTTGTCTTTAGTAACGATTAATACACGATTATCGATGACGGCGCTTCTGGGTATCAGTACTGCTTGGTCATAGGAGCGACCAGCAATCTCGGCGGTTACGAACAGCCCAACTGTCAAGGGTGGCTGTCCGCCAAACTCGGGATTTTTGACTACCGCGACAGCATGAAATAATCGCGTTTTGGGGTCTACTTCAGATTCTATTCTTTCTAATTGGCCTTGCCATTGGTAATCAATGCCGCCATAGGTGCTGTTGATACTGACTGCAATAGATTCTTCAGGGCTGAGTGTGCCGCGCATTTGCTGTGGCCAATTTAAGAAGCCTAAATCGTCATTTGAAATGGGCAGTCTTACTTCTACAATGTCATCGGCATAAAGCGTTGCGATCGGTGCGCCAACCGTCAAGTACCCCCCTTCATCAATCGATTCTTGTTGGACACGCCCTGAAAAGGGTGCAGTGATTTCAGTGCGCTGGAAGTTGAGGCTGGCTTGCTCAAGGTTGGCTTGGGTGATTCTAAGGGTGGCTTCTGCGCGCTTATACATTTTGAAAGCATCGTCTAATTGACTGTTGCTAATCAGATTCTTTTTAAACAGGCCTTGTTGGCGTTGATAGTCATTTTCATAAATGCCAAGGTCAACTTGAGCGCGGGTATTTTCAGCGCTGGCTTTATCCAGTTGTAATTTGTAGTCAGTATTTTCAATACGGATAAGCGGGTCAAATTGATCAAATTTACCCCCTGAGATGAGTTTCTCACTGACCCAGATCACACGCCCGGCAATTTCGCTAGCAAGTGCAATTTGTTTGTGCGGTTTGACTATGCCGTAGGCCATCACTGATTGACGAATAGGAGTTAATTTTATCTTTTTCGTCTCGATGGTTGGCAGTATTTTTGTGGGGATAATTTTATCGATTTCAGGTTGGAAAGAGACCAAAAGGCTCGATATACCAAGCGCGAGTACAATAACAGCAATGGGGGCGAAAAAACGGTTTTTTGAAAGCTGGCTAAACAATGCCATAGTGTACCCTTAGTAAAAT
>CALCNB010000356.1 GCA_937897785.1 uncultured Cellvibrionales bacterium
GCAGCGGCTGCGCTTGCAGGCGTTCTTTTAGTTGGCGCAAGAAAGGGTAAATACGCTGCCGATGGTTCCGTGCAAGCGATCCCTGGTGCTAACTTACCATTGGCCACGCTCGGTATGTTCATTCTGTGGATGGGTTGGTTTGGCTTTAACGGCGGCTCTACACTGAAGCTTGGCGGTATCGATGTTGCGAATGAAGTGGCCAATGTGTTCTTGAATACTAATGCAGCGGCATCTGGCGGTTTGATCGCGGCGTTAATCGCTGCTCGCCTCGCCTTCGGTAAAGCAGATTTGACTATGGCATTGAATGGCGCATTAGCTGGCCTGGTGGCGATCACTGCTGAACCTGCTGATCCAACGCCATTACTGGCCACAATCATTGGTGCGATTGGTGGTGTGATAGTGGTAGCCAGTATTGTCTTTTTCGATAAGATTAAGATCGATGACCCTGTTGGTGCTATTTCTGTTCACGGCACGGTCGGTATCTGGGGCATCTTTGCAGTCTTGCTGTCTGATGCCGATGCGACGTTCATGGGCCAATTAACTGGTGCACTGGTGATCTTTGTCTGGGTATTCTTTGCTAGCTTAATTGCTTGGAAAATCATTGATGTGATTATTGGATTGCGCGTCAGTGAAGAAGAAGAGTATGAAGGTGTCGATATCTCTGAATGCGGTATTGAAGCTTACCCTGAGTTTGGGACTAAATAAGCTTAAGCTGTCATTTTGAATGTTCTAAAAGAGGGCGTTTTACGCCCTCTTTTTGTGCGCGCAGCGAATGTTTCGCAGGCAATAAGCATTGACCAGGGTAAGAAAAGCCGTTTTGGTCTATTTATTCATAGAAATGTGCGTAGTTAATCAATGATGGGTTGCCATTTTTATGATGAACGATTACCGTAGCCACTGAGTCGACAAATCTGTATTTGAAAAATGGTGTTTAGGAGTAAAGATATGAAACTGGTAACAGCGATCGTTAAACCCTTTAAATTAGACGATGTTCGAAGTGCGCTTTCAGACGTCGGTGTGCAGGGTGTCACTGTCACAGAAGTGAAGGGTTTTGGTCGACAAAAAGGCCATACTGAACTTTACCGTGGCGCAGAGTATGTGGTGGATTTTTTACCGAAAGTAAAATTGGAAATTGCTGTATCGGATGATTTGCTTGATGCGGTGATTGAGGCTATTACCAGCTCGGCAAATACCGGTAAAATTGGTGACGGTAAAATTTTCGTTGCCAACCTAGAGCAGATTATACGTATTCGTACCGGCGAAGTTGGCGATGATGCCGTGTAAGTCCATTTTGTTTGCATGAAAAAAGCCGCATTAGCGGCTTTTTTTTAGCCACTGGATTATCGCTTCACGCCAAGTGATCAAAAACCATCACCCAGTTGTTCAGCCCGCGCTCAATCATGAAGGGTCTGAATAATGCGTCCCACAGAGATGATAAATATTCCCTTTTTAGTCATTGTGGGTCACGGATGCGCTGGCCACAATATCTTGTGCCGGCCACAGATAATTACTAAAAAATAGTCAGCAATGCGTTAAAGCGGAATAAAGCCTGTGGTTTTCTTGCAGTTCTTGGCTATAACTATAAGCCACTTAATGAAAACCCTTATTTTAAAACCGCAGGTAATGCAGTAATGGCTAAGCAGCAAAAAGCTAACACAAGTTCTTCGATTGCTTCACCCGATTTGAGCTTTATAGGCTCAAAGGACGAGCATGCAGAAACACGAAATATCGCCAGTCGTGAACGGGTTCGTTCTGAACTAGATGATGAAGTTGCGCAATTTCTAAAGGCCGGGGGTAAAATTGATACTATCGCCGCCAATGTCATGGGCGATCCACCTCGCAAGCCCGAAAGCAGTTACGGTAGTCGGCCTATTTAATCCGGTCTTTGTCATTCATTCAGTGCTTGCAGTGCATTGACAGTGCTGATGATTGCCGCTGGAGTGCTGATCACTGCATCCGCTGAATAATGTTTTGCGGCCTCAATATCTTCAGCCGCTAAATAGGGTGTCGAAGCAGTGTGCTGCCGCTGATCTTTGGTTAGCCAAATAGCTTTAAAGCCCGCGCGTTTGGCGCCGACCACATCACAATGAAAATCATCACCGATATGTACCACTTGGCTCGCGACTATTGCGGAGTCAAGATGGCTATTAATACGTGCTAGTGCGGCAGTAAAAATGCCGGCTTGCGGTTTGCTAATATTCAGCTGTTCTGCCGATAGGGCAAATGAAAAAAACCGACCGATCGAGGTTTGTTTAACATCGGCGTTGCCGTTACTGATCGAGCCAAGAATAAAATCTTTTTGCAGGGTCTCCAGCATGGATTCCACTCCGTCATAGCAATTCACTTGCTGGCGTAACGCGTAATGCACTTTAAAAGCTTCGGCCGATAATGCCGTGGCGTCTTCATCGCTGTAGCCACTCTCGATCGCCATGGCTTTGATGGTTTCAATGCGCAATTGGCTGATTTGATTTTTAAACGCGGCTGAGGAAGAGAAAAGCTTGAATCGGTAATCGCCTATGTCGGCTAAGCTAAATTTGTCAGTCAGTGATGTCGCGTTTTTCTGCAACCATTGATAACACTCCGTTTCAGCTCGAATTAAGGTGGGTTTAAGTGGCCAAAGTGTGTCATCTAGGTCGAAGGTAATGGCTTTAATCACTGAGGTCATTGCTGCCTTTAATTTTGTTTTTATTTCGTTGAGCACGCGGGTGCGCTTGGTCGTAAACGCTGGCCAAATGCTGAAAATCGAGATGGGTATAGATTTGTGTGGTCGACAAATTCGCATGCCCTAGTAACTCTTGGACCGCACGTAGATCGCCGCTGGATTCAAGCAGATGACTGGCAAATGAATGCCGCAACATATGTGGGTGTAAGTGCTGTTGTTGATCGAGTTGCTGGCCTGCTAATTTTAATCGCTGTTGAATCGCACGGTGCGAAATCCGCTGGCCACGGGTGCTAACAAACAGCGCTGTTTGCTCTGGCTGGGCCAAGTTTGCACGCACCGTCAGCCATGCTTTAATCGCTTGAAGGGCAATACTGCCGATGGGCACTAAGCGTTGCTTATTCCCTTTGCCAGTGACCGTCACTAGGCCTTCTGCTTGGTCGACATCGGTTATATTTAAATTTGCCAGCTCGGCCAGCCGAAGCCCTGCCGCATAAAAGGTTTCCATCATCGCTTGATCACGTAGGGCAAGCAGATTTTTGTTACCCAGTGATTTTTGGCGATCAGCACCTTTATGACGGCTATTTTGTTGTTGGTCTAGCAGGCCTTTTAATTGATCGACGTCGAGCGTCACGGGTAATTTTTTAACCCCCGCCGGTGCGCGCACACCGTCGGCAGGATTGTAGTTTACCGCTAACACCTTCTCACTCAAGTGTTGATTCGCATAAGCGAAAAAGCTACGGATGCTTGATAAGCTGCGTTGAATTGATGCGGCAGACATCCCTTTTCTATTCAGTGTTGCTGCGAACTGCCTGACCAATGCCGTGTCGATGGCAGCAATACTATGACAATGATGGGCGGCACAGTAAGTGGCCAGCTTGTGCAAATCAGCGCGGTAGGCCGACGCTGTATGTTTTGATAAGCGCCTGACCGATAAGAGATGCGCAATGAACGTCGAGATGGCTTGGTCGATTTCATCACTTATGGTCGCTTGGGTGGTAGCCATAAGCTCTGTTTTACTCGGTGCTATTGAAACGGTTAATTAAAGCGACCAGTATCTCGGCAAGGTAGTCGAGGAATAGCGTGCCAGTGTCACTGTTATAATGATGGCTGTCATGATGTGCGACTGCTAACAGCAGAGTGCTGTTGCTAGACTTACCGGTGATCGGTAAGCACGTAATCGCCGCTGAGCCAATGGCGTATTGGCTATTACTAAAAATAAATTCCGCTTCGCTGTCGCGAAGCGTACCGCACAAAGGTGTTTTATTTTGCAGAATGCCGGCGATGGCATTTTCAGCATCGGTTTGCAATTGATGATAACGTGGATCGAGGTCATGGCTGACGGCATCTGCATCACTGATCAACAACACACCCACCGACTCGACGCCAAATCGCTTGGCTAACTTTTCTTCGAGCATCTCAAACGTTTCTGTTAGCGATCGGCAGTTAATTAAATCGATCACCAGTGATTGAGTGGTCTGCAATAAACTGTCGTTTTCTTTTGCGGCTTGAATGAATTCACTGAGTTTATGCCGAGTTTGAATGCTGGTTTCACGTAAGATAGCGACTTGTCGCTCCATTAAAGAAACCGCACTGCCGCTATTATGTGGTAGGGATAATTCAGCCAATATCTCAGGATACTGGGCAAAAAAATCGCTGTTGTCGAGTAAGTAATTTGCCACTGCCTGTGCCGATAGCTGGGTGCTGTTAGCTGAGTCGCTTGCCAGCGATGGATCCGTCGAGGTATTGTCTGAATACGCGGTTGTCATAGGTTTATTTTCCCATCAAATACTTTGGTTGCACTGCCGGTCATCAATAAAGAGTTATTGCCTCCCGCCCATTGAATTGTTAATTCACCGCCGAGCAACTGAACCGATACGCGCTCGGCTAATAGACCACGATGAATACCTGCCGCCACGGCCGCACAGGCACCACTGCCACAAGCTTGGGTTTCACCGACGCCGCGCTCGAAGACTCGTAGCTTAATCGCCTCACGATTAACAACTTGCATAAACCCGACATTGACTCGGTCAGGAAAGCTGGCATGTGATTCTAGTAAAGGGCCCAATATATCAACGTTGGCGTTATCGGCATCATCGACCAACATCACAGCATGAGGGTTGCCCATAGAGACGAGATTAAGTTCAGATTCGCCTAACGCGTGCGCAACTAGAAAGCTGTTTTGATTAAGGCAGGGTGCTTGTTCAGCAATAAAGGGCAGCGCCTCAGGTGATAAGTTAGGCACGCCCATATCAACGCAGACGGTGGTTGCGTCGATTACTTCAATGCCGATTTCGCCAGACATGGTTGAAACCCGTAGTCGACGTTTTCCGGTTAGCCGTTTGTCGCTAACAAATTTACCAAAGCATCGTGCGCCGTTACCGCACTGCTCAACCTCTTCGCCGTCAGCATTAAAAATACGGTAGTGAAAATCGGTCTCGGGCGATTTGGGCGCCTCGACCAGCAACAGTTGGTCGCAGCCGATACCGCGATGACGATCAGCCAGTTGTCGAATTTGCAGCGCGCTGAGATCAGCATTTTGTGACAGTAAATCAATCACCACAAAATCATTGCCGAGACCGTGCATTTTTGTGAATCGTATTTGCATAATGTCATTAACGCTAAAATTTTTTTATAAAAAAGCTAAAGGCTGATTTCGCCGCGCATTAAATCCTCGATGGTTTCACGTTCGCGCACTAAATGCAGTTGTTCGCCATCGACCATCACTTCAGCCGGCCGACCACGACTATTATAGTTAGACGCCATGACAAAACCATAGGCGCCAGCCGAGCATACCGCAAGCAAGTCATTTTCAGCAATGGCTAGCAGTCGCTCTTTACCTAAGAAGTCGCCGGTCTCACACACGGGGCCCACCACGTCATAGTGGTGGGCGGGACGGTCTGCGTTTTCGTTTACCGGTAAAATATTCATCCATGCTTGGTACAGTGCGGGGCGTAATAAGTCATTCATGGCGGCATCGACAATTGCAAAGTTTTTCTGCTCATTACTTTTAATCGTATCGACAGTGGTTAACAGCACGCCCGCATTGGCGACGATCGAACGACCTGGCTCCATAATTAATGACTGGCTTCGCTCACCTAAGGTATCGAGTAAGCTCGCGACATAATCGGCAGCGCTCGGGGGTTGTTCATCTTGGTAGCAAATGCCTAAGCCGCCGCCGACATCAATGTGGGCGAGCTCGATGCCTTCTTCAGCCAGTGTGTCGACTAATGCCAGTACCCGCTGCAGGGCATCGGCAAACGGTTTGGCTGATACGAGCTGTGAGCCAATATGGCAGTCGATACCAATAATTCTAATGGCACTGAGGCGGTTGGCATGTCGGTAAACGCTTAAGGCCTCGTCGATATCAATACCAAACTTATTTTCTTTTAAACCGGTTGAAATATAGGGATGTGTTTGGGCATCGACATCCGGATTGACTCGCAGTGAAACGGATGCGATTTGATGATTGTCGGCGGCGATACGATTGATGCGCAGCAGCTCGGTTTCCGATTCAACATTAAAGCAATGGACGCCAGCTTCTAGGGCACGACTAATCTCTGCCGCGTTTTTGGCGACGCCAGAAAAAACCACTTTAGCTGGATCACCGCCGGCGCGGATCACGCGTTCGAGCTCACCGCCCGAGACAATATCAAAGCCGCTACCGAGTTTGGCGAGCACACTTAACACTGCTAAATTTGAATTGGCTTTGACCGAATAGCAAATTAAGTGCTGATTAGCCCCTCGGCTATCGAGTGCCTGCCGGTAGCCTAAGTAACTTTGCTCGATCGCTTGGCGAGAATACACATAGCACGGTGTCGAAAACTGTTCGGCGATCGATGCCAGAGCAACCTGCTCTGCCATTAACTGACCCTGTTGGTAAACAAAAGCTGACATGGTTGGCCTTAGAACTCAGTGGTTGAAGAGAGGGTGGATGTGTCACTGGCCGCGGTCTCGTCGACAGGCAAATACAACGGCCCTATCTGCCCGCAAGCCGTAACGATTAGCACCATTAGCACTAAGCTGAAACGCTTAAGACGATTGCTGGATAAGCATATTTTCATTAGCGCGGTCAACAACATTGATAGCCTCACTGTTGGCGCGCGTCAACTAATTGTTTGGCTCTAGCCGCCGCTTGTTTTACCTGTGACGGTGCAGTGCCGCCGTAGTGATCGCGGCTCGCCACCGAACCCTCGAGGGTTAATACAGCAAACACATCATCATTGATCAGCGGACTAAAGGCTTGTAAATCGGCCAGAGATAAATCGCTGAGATCGCATTGCTGAGCGATGCACTGGGCAACGGCATTGCCAACAATTTCATGCGAGTCCCTAAAGGCAACGCCCTGTCGCACCAAGTAATCGGCTAAATCAGTTGCGGTTGAAAATCCTTGGCCAGCCGCTGCGCGCATGTTGTCGACTTTCGGCGTAATCGCGGGCACCATATCCGCATAGGCCGTTAAGCAATCGAGCACGGTGTCAATCGAATCAAACAAGGGCTCCTTGTCTTCCTGATTGTCTTTGTTATACGCCAAGGGCTGTGATTTCATTAAGGTTAATAGATTGACTAAATGGCCTTGAACGCGACCCATTTTCCCGCGCACTAATTCCGGCACGTCGGGATTCTTTTTTTGCGGCATAATAGAAGAGCCGGTGCAAAAGCGGTCGGGCAGATCAATAAAGTCAAATTGACTGGAGGTCCAGAGCACTAATTCTTCAGAGAAGCGCGACAAGTGCATCATGATCATACTGGCACAGCTGGCAAACTCAATGGCAAAGTCGCGGTCGCTCACCGAGTCTAAAGAGTTTTCTGTGGGCTGACTAAAGCCCAGCGCGGCTGACGTTAGCGCGCGGTCTATGGGGTAGCTGGTGCCGGCTAAAGCCGCAGCGCCCAGCGGTGATTGATTCATCCGAGCCTGACAATCGAGCAAGCGCGTGTAGTCGCGGGCCAACATTTCGTTCCACGCAAGCAGGTGATGACCAAAGGTCACCGGCTGTGCTGTTTGCAAATGGGTGAAGCCAGGCATAATCACTTCGGCATGCTGGTCAGCTAAGTCGATAAGACCGGTTTGTAAACGCGACAGTTGTTGCAGAATCGCGTCGATGGCATCGCGTAAATACAGACGAATATCGGTGGCCACTTGATCGTTGCGCGAGCGGCCGGTATGCAGTTTTTTACCAACACTGCCAATTTTTTCAGTCAGTGCTGCTTCAATATTCATATGTACGTCTTCGCGCGCTACCGACCAGTCAAAATCCCCCGCGCTAATGTCGTCGCTAATGGCTTCTAAGCCGGCAATAATCTGCTCGGCCTCGCTGGCTTTTAATACACCGACAGCGCTAAGCATGGTGGCGTGCGCAATAGAACCTTGAATATCATGCCGATAAAGGCGTTGATCAAAGTTGACCGAGGCGGTAAAGCGCTCGACAAAGGCATCGGTGGGCTCCTGAAAACGGCCGCCCCAAAGGCTATTGCGGGTTGTTTTTTGTTCGCCATTATTGTTGGGCTTATCTGCACTCATAGTCGTTAACCATTACCCTAAAAAGATCAGCATTGAGTATATCTTATGGGAAATCAAGCCACTATCACCACAGGGCAGAGGTCGACAGATTACCGTCATTGATGCTCTTGTGACGCGATTAAAGGTCAATCTCAAGCGTTTAGGGCGCCACGAGCGATAGCCGCGCCTTTTTTTGACTAAATAATAACCTTCACTAACAACTTAGCGGAGTAATAAAAGGTTTAATTCGACGCTTATGGGCAAATTGCGCGCTGTTTGTATACGACTTTGCTGGCAGTTTTGCTTATCATAAGTGCATCCGTTTGATGTGAGTTAACAAACGCCATTAAGACCAATGAGAGATTGCATGAGTCAGTCCCGCGCGAAAACCCTTACCATTGCGACGCGTAAAAGCCCCTTAGCGATTTGGCAGGCAGAGCATATTCGCGATCGACTGCTGGCCCTGCATCCACAGCTCTCGGTTGAGCTATTAACCATGAGCACCCGCGGTGATAAGATTCTTGATGCGCCGTTAGCCAAAGTGGGCGGTAAAGGCTTGTTCGTGAAAGAGCTAGAAACGGCCTTGCTTGACGGTCGCGCCGATATTGCCGTGCACTCGACGAAAGACGTTCCCATGCAACTGCCAGTGGGGTTGGTGTTGCCAGTTATCTGTCAGCGAGAAGACCCCTTTGACGCCTTGGTATTACCGAATATTCAAGACAGTAAGTTGTCACACACTATCACTAAAATATCTGATTTACCTATAGGTTATACCGTAGGAACGTCCAGTTTGCGCCGCCAATGTCAGTTGCAACAGCGCCGCCCTGATCTACAGTTTAAGGCGCTGCGCGGCAATGTAAATAGTCGCTTGGCTAAGCTGGATAACGGTGAATTCGACGCTATTATACTCGCCGCCGCGGGCTTAGTACGGCTAGGATTCGCTGATCGTATCACTTGCCACCTGCCCGTGGACTGGATGTTGCCGGCCGTTGCTCAAGGGGCATTATCGATTGAATGCCGCGACGATGATACCGACACGCAGGCCTTGATTCGTCCCTTAAATGACACAATTTCGGCACTTTCTGTCACCGCAGAGCGGGCGATGAATCGACGCTTAAACGGTGGCTGTCAGGTACCCATTGCCGGCTTTGCGCAGTTAAACCAAGCGGGCGATCGCTTGCAGTTAGAGGGCCGAGTCGGTGCAGTGGATGGCTCACAATTATTGATTGAGTCCGGTTATATCGAACACTTGCTGCCCCTTGAACCGGCACAGGCTCTTCTAAAAGCAGAACAATTAGGCGAAACGGTTGCGGATCAGCTACTGGCTCGTGGGGCGCAAGCCTTATTGGACCAAGTCGATGAGTAAGGTGCGAGTATTGGTCACGCGACCGGAAGGTCAGCGAGATCGACTGATTGAGGTATTAGCGCAAGCACAAATTGACAGCCAATGTCTGCCCATGTTGGCGTTATCAGCTTTGCATGAGCCCGCTGATGAGCAGGCGATTGAGCTGCAGCTGTCGCGGCTAGCCGAGCAACAACTGGCTATTTTTATCAGTAGCAATGCGGTACGGTTTGCCGCAGAAAAGCTCGCCGCTTTATCCTTGGCTTGGCCTTCACAGTTGCCTTGCATGGCAATCGGTGCCACCACTGCCAAGGCGATTGAGAATCAAGGTTGGCCACAATACCACGACAGCGAGCCGATGGATCTGCATCAGCCGCCCACCAGTGAGGGTTTGCTGGCGAAAGCGGCACTGCAGTCGATAGCCGGACAGAAGGTTATGATTTTTCGTGGCCGTGGCGGTCGTGAATTACTGGCTGAACAATTACAAGCACGCGGCGCTATGATCAATTACTGCGAGCTGTATCAGCGCCATCAGCCGGCCTATGATGCGTCGACGGTGATCGACAGTTGTGGCCTAGCCGATGGCGGCCAGCCAGTAGCCGCGATATTATTCGCCAGCGGTGAAACCTTAAGTAATTTTTGTCATCATATACAAGACGGCCAGCTACCCAATCGTATTTTTGATATAGCCGTGGTGGTGCCATCACCGCGTATTTATGATCTGGCACAGGCGGCAGGATTTAATCGAATTCATCTCGCAGCCAACGCCAGCGCAGAGGGTTTTTTAGCGGCTTTACAAGCGCATATAGTGGTGTAATGCTAGCGGGCTTAGTTTTTTTATTTTAGCTTAGCATTGTAGTTTAGCACCGCATCTTAAACCCCTATATTAGTCGCATAATTCGATGGGCCTGATAAGCTTGGCCAACGATAAAGCAGGAATCATGCAATGAGTAAGCAGCATACTACCGACCATCACGATGAGATTGAAGATGCGACGATTGTCGATCAGCAAACGTTTGTTTCCGCCGATACAGCTGCCAAATCAGTTTCGAATCGAACCGCTGTTGTTGCTGTCATTATTGCTATTATTGCCTTGTTCGCGTCGGGCTACAGTACTTGGGTGCAGTGGCAACAACAACCCATGTTCAGTCAAATTAGCAGTGATAGCCAAGCAGCTAAACGGTCTTTGTCTACAGTGAATAAACGCCTAGATGGCGTAGATAAAAGTCTTACGGTGGGTCAAAAAAATCAACAGCAAGCAACCGCGCTTCACAATACGGCCATCAAGGAGATTAACCAGCGACTGGCTTCCAATAGTCGGCGCTTGGCCTTAGTCGCCAATACCACCACTGACGATTGGCAGATAGCCGAAGTCGAGTATCTATTGCGCTTAGCGAGCCAGCGTTTATTAATTGCAAAAGATAGCCGCACGGCGCTGAATTTACTGGCTAACGCCGATGCTATTCTTGTCTCGCTAGCCGATCCCAGTTGGCTTGATTTGCGCACCGCGATTGCCGCTGATCGTTTAGCGATTGCCAGTATTGACCAGTTAGATGTCGATGGCCTGTTTTTAAGGTTAGCAGCTATTAACGCAAAGATTGAAAGCTTACCGCTGTTGCGCAGTCGGCTTGAGCAAACAAGCGTAATAACCCCTGTCGAACCGCCAGCCAGTGATGAAGCAATGCCAGTGATGGCTTCGCTGCAGCAACTCGCGTGGCAGACATGGCAGGAATTAAAAACTTTAGTGGTGGTGCATTCCAGTACTGAACCGGTCAAACCTTTACTGCCGCCCGAGCAGCATTATTATCTACGCAGTAATTTACGTCTGTTGATCAATCAAGCCCAGTTGGCATTAATCGATAGCCGGCAGCCGAGCTATCAATACAGCTTATCGCAAGCCGTGCAATGGTTAAATGAGTATTTTGCAGCAGACGATGCGTTGATCAGCGCGATCGTGGTTGAGCTCGAGCAACTCATGAAGCATGACATTAGTCGTGCATTACCCGGTGTTGAACAGTCGCTAATAGCACTTAAGAAAACGCACAAGCAGCGCCAACTCGCGGTTAAACTATCCACCGAAAATTCAGCTGTCCAGTCGAGTAGCAAGACGGCAGAAAAATTACCCGCCAGCGCAGGTAAACGATAATGCGTCGCTGGTTTTTGTTACTACTGGTCAGTTTGCTGGCCACCAGCCTACTGTTTTCGCAATTCGATGACGGCGGTGGCTATTTGTTAATAGCTATGGCCAATAAGCAAATAGAGATGAGTCTGCTGGTAGCATCGGTGCTGAATATATTACTGTTCGTGGCTTTGTTTGTATTACTCAGAATCATACGTGCTGTATTTGGCGGTCAACACGGTTTGGTGAGTTGGGCGCGTAAACAGCGCAGTATGAATCGAACCACGCAGGGCTTAATTGCCTTTGTTGAAGGCCGCTGGGACTTTGCCAGGAAGACGCTGGCCCGTTCGGCGGGTAACTCACCAACCCGTGTGGACAAATTATCCACACAAACGGAAGAAGACAATTCATTTTTGAATTGTAATTTTGAAAAGGAAGGAAATTCAATCAAATACACCTACGAACAATGTGATAAAACCTGTGGTGGTGGTGTTCAAGTAGGAACGGCCACGTTATTGGACGGTCCAGAACGTTGTATGTCTTCGTCCGATTATATAGACCGAAGGTCTTGTAATAACCAATCATGTGATATTATGTGTGCGGTTGGTGTGGAATGCGATACCGGATGTAGCATTGATACGTCCCAAAAAGGCACATGGTCATCGTGTTCCGCGTCTTGTGGTGGTGGTTATCGATCAAGACCGCTTACGAGTAGCGCCATCATCACACAACCATCCGGTGGAGATTGTCAATTAAGTCGATATACGGAGTACGAAACATGCAACGAAGAACCATGTCCTGTTGATTGTATATTATCGAATACAAGAAAATACGATGAAAGTTGTTCGGAGACGTGTAACGGTACTCGTATACAAAGAACCGACATTGTACGTGGTTCGATGTTTGATGGTTCCGCGTGTGATACCATGGACGATTACGAAACGACTGTTTCTTGTAATACAATGGATTGTAATACGTGGGAACACCAAGGAACATATAAATTCATTAACCCGTTAACAAAAAATCCATCGGGATATACCGAAAGTACGACGAACAAACTCTATGTATCCAATACAGATACTACCGTAAATGTTTTACATATAGGATCAAAGATCGTCGATATACAAGATAAATCATTGGTTATTATCGATATTTTTTACAATAAACTCACCGGATATTATATATATACCTTAAATGATACGGGTACGTTTATTTATGGGTACTCATTCAATATTTATAATCGAATAACAAATTCTGTTTCGGAAAAGTTGGTGGGTATATTTGATATAAAATCGGCAAATCAATTTTTCATATCCATGTATGAACCAATGGCAAATAAATTGGGTATTGGTTATGCTATATTAGATGATAATCAAGAAGAGTTTTTCATCAATGATGTAATGTATCAAATGTATATGTCAAAATATACATTATTGGTGTATGTTACGAATAATCAATCCAACGTAATTTCACTAACCAAATATGGTCAGTATGTAGTTTATGAAAAAACAGCCGATTTTCCACTGGAAACCATAGATAATATCAATCATCATTTCACCCCACAATCATGCACTATCAATGTGGATTCTGTAAAATGGGAAGGGGTGTGTGATAAAGAGTGCGGTCCGGGGAAGGAAAAGGGTGTGGCCAGAATCATACAACCCCCTTTATATGGAGGAGATGGATGTGTGACCATTCCCGATTTCGTACAAGAACGGGATTGCGAGTCCATATCTTGTGACGCATTTCAGCAAATACCGTTGATATATTATACAACAACCAATGGTAATGTAGGTCAACAAGATATTACTAAAATATCAAATTCGCATTACATATCCAAACCGTTTACGTATTTTGACAATTTAAATTCCCAATGCGACTTGGTGTTTCAATATACTGGATTTTCGAAATCCATTGAGTTCACGTGTCATTCTGTATTTAAACTTACATATCATTACAATTCGTGTCGTATTTTGTTTTATTTACAGAATGGTCAAACTGCAGAAGGTCGATTTGTATTTAATTCAAAAATGCAACCGATTGAAATCTTTAATACACGACACATGCGAACGATGTTCTTGTTTCAATATCGAAAAAACATGAATGTGGACGATTCCATCACATGTATGTTCACGTTGGTCGTGAATGAAAATACCTATATATTTGACGATATTATATTGAGTACCCAAGGTTCAGATTTGAATAGTGTAAATCCATATGTAAGCATATCGATGTTATATCTGTATCGAATCGTTACGATTGACTATGTCATGTTTCACGACAATTCATCTTCAAATACTTCAAGTCAAGATTGTATGCTTGATTATAATACACAAACCATCGTGTGGAATAATGATTGTACAATTGAATGCTTAGAAGAAGATTCTCCACCAGGAGTGGAAACGGGTACACGTGCGATTATAAACGAAGTTTTGTTTGAAGGAGCTGCTTGTCCCGATCGTAGTGTTACACGCGAATGTCCAAGCATTTATTGTAACGCGTTTTTGAATTTACCATTAATAGATACGTTATATTCCGGTCAATATGA
Source organism: uncultured Cellvibrionales bacterium (assembly GCA_937897785.1). Classification (GTDB taxonomy): domain Bacteria; phylum Pseudomonadota; class Gammaproteobacteria; order Pseudomonadales; family UBA7434; genus UBA7434. Next base: position 14,169 of record CALCNB010000356.1, read on the forward strand.
TTTAATTCGTGAATCCGATCATATGATGAAAAGTCCTGAACTTAAAACAATACATACGACAAAACTACGTGATAGTTTCGATGTTCGAATAAAATATAAATCGAATGGCTATATAAATGATTTTGTGATTGGTATGTGTTCCATCAATTATGATCCAATATGGTCTTATCAACATTCTCCTGGTCGAGATTTGGGTTGGGGTCGTTACTCGTTTAAAATGGAACCGGATGAAAGAGTGAATGAAGATACGCGTGAAATGACTTATAACTATAATACACAGCTGGATTACAATCAAATTCAAAATTTGTATCAAAAGTCGGACGAAATTGAAATCATTCTTCGTTACAGGAATCGTTTGATGGGTGATGACAATTTTACATTGTACGTGACGATTGAAAATCATACGGAACAGACGTACGCCATATTTCCACCGGTGACTATGGAAAAAGTAACCCAAGGTAAAGATTGGTATGCCAATCAAATTTATATACCGGACACGAATGTGATGTTTTATATTCAAGGAAATTGGGAACCCACCACTGGATGTGAATTGTTGGATTGTTATTTCGAAACTGGATTGGATGTACCCACGGATTGTGTGATTGACATGACGCGTACGATATGGGACGATACCTGTTCCGAAATGTGTGGTGGTGGAACGCAACAAGGTAGGGCGGTGGTGACCACCTATCCAAGTTACGGTGGTATATCGTGTGAAAGTTTGGCAGGATACTTGAAAGAAAAGTCGTGCAATGTATTCCCTTGTGAAGATATGACAGCGATACCGATCGTTGATTTTTATATTCAAGGAATGTACGATCCGAGAGATGTATTCAGTGATGAAATATATAACGCGATTACATCGGCCATGGAAAACACAGATACATCCGTAACATCATTGTATGGATTTGCCAAAGCTTTTTCGGAAAATTACAATAACGCGTATTCGTACCCCGACGTTCTTATGAACGTGATTCGATATTTACACATTCCTGGAAATATTGATTTGAGTGAAGATTATTTGACCGCTTTTTGTAAAATACAAAAATTAACTGAAAATTGTGAAAGTGCAAGCGATGATACATGTACGACGATGTGTCAATCCATGGATCAGTCATTGGACTCCAATTTAAAGTATCTTGCTTCT
>CALCNB010000357.1 GCA_937897785.1 uncultured Cellvibrionales bacterium
CAGAGGAAATGGTTAAGTATTTATTAGCTCACGAAAGTGTTGCTTGGGTATCACATCCAAGTGTTCCAGATCATCCTGATAATGCTTTAGCAAAAAAACTATTACCTAATGGTAGAGGTTCTATGATAGCATTTGGAATAAAAGGTGGAAAAGATGCGGGTGTTGCATTTATAAATAATGTCAAACTTGCTTCACACCTAGCAAATGTTGGTGATACTAGAACTTTGGTTATTCATCCAGCTTCTGGAACACATTCACAAATGGATGAAGCAACTTTGAAGTTTGCTGGTTTATCACATGACATGATTAGACTTTCTGTTGGAATTGAAGACATAGATGATATTAAAAATGATTTTGAAGTTGGTTTCAGAGCTGCTAGAAAACCAAGACTTGTATCAAATCAATGAAATTTAAAGTAAATGGTAATGAGGTTTATGCCTCTACAGGTCCACGAATAGCGGTTAGATTTTTTGGTGGCTATAATTTTACCGATGACGATCTCTACGCAGCTGATTTTGCTGCAGCTGGCTATCGAGGCGGAGTGCCGATGGGCGGCGAGCTTAATGCATCGGAGCAAGCGCCTATCTTTATGCTCAGTGCATTAAAAGACCCCAAAGGTGCTAACTTAGATCGCATTCAAATTATTAAGGGTTGGCTGTCAGCTGATGGTCAATTGCATGAGCGTATTTACGATGTTGCCGTATCTGACAATCGACGTATTAAACGCAATGGTCGTGTAAAACAGTTGGTAGGCAATACCGTCGATATTGACAAAGCCGACTATAAAAATAGCATTGGTGAGGTGGCATTGGCAACGCGCTGGACTGACCCTGATTTTGATCCTAAGCAAGCCGCTTTTTATTATGCACGCGTGTTAGAGATTCCGACGCCACGCTGGACAACCTATGATGCGGTGAATTTCGATCTATCCCTGCCTAACGAAGTACCCGCCATCACGCAAGAACGCGCTTATACCTCAGCTATTTGGTATCAGCCTTAATTTATCGATCGAGATAATAATATGGCGATTAAGCAGCAAAAAACCTTTTGCCGTATCTGTGAGGCGCAATGTGGCCTAGTGGTTCAGACCGAGCACGATCGCGTATTGGACATCCAACCCAATATCGAGCATGTCAGCAGCGAGGGTTACGCTTGTATCAAAGGTTTGAAAATGGGTGATTTTGTGCATAGCCCTGATCGATTAACCCAGCCGCTCAAAAAAGTCGATGGTAAGTTTGAGCCGATTACGTGGTCTCAGGCGCTGGCGGAGATTGGGCAACGCTTAAAGTTGATTCATGCTGAGCATGGTGGTCAATCTATTGCGGCTTATATGGGTAACCCTATCGGCTTTAACCTTTGGCCATCGACGGTTATGACGTTCTTTTTAAAAGCTTTTGATGCAGATAAATTATTCACTCCTGGCACTCAGGACTGCGCCAACAAGTTTGCTGGGGGTGAACGTTTATTTGGCAGTGCAAATGATCAGGTCTTTCCTGATATTGAACATACCCAGTGCTTAATCGCTGTTGGCAGTAATCCATTAATATCAAAAATGAGTTTTATTTCACTGCCCAAGCCGATGGAAAAATTGGCCGCGATAGAGCAACGCGGCGGCAAAGTCTATTGGTTGAATCCGCGTTTTACTGAGTCTGCCAAACGCTTTGGTGAGCATGTCGCGATAAGACCTGATACCGATGTTTTTTTTATGCTGGGTTTTTTGCATGAGGTGATTGTCCGTGGTGCCGTGAAGCAGCAGCGGGTAGCGGATTTTATGCAGGGATACGCAACACTAATAGAGCTGTCGAAGCCATGGACGCCAGAACGTGTTGCCGAGGTGACACAAGTGTCGGCAGATCAGCTAAGGGCCATGGTCGATTGCTACCTTGCGGCAGATGGCGCAGCAATCTACTCTTCAACCGGCGTGAATCAAAGTCGTCATGGTTTGCTGGTTTATTGGTTGCAAGAGGCGATAAACGCCATTACAGGTAATCTCGATAAACGAGGCGGGGTATTGGCAGGCCGCGGTGTATTTCCTAAATTTAATTCACCCTCTGTTCTTCCGCGTTCACGAATCGATAATATACCTTATGTGAATAGCACTATCCCAGCGGGTATTATGGCAGATGAAATTTTAACGCCTGGCAAGGGAAAGGTTCGCGCGATGTTTAATATGTCGGGTAATCCGTTGCTAAGCTGTGGTGGCAGTGAACGCTTGGCAGAGGCTTTTTCAGCGCTGGATTTATTTGTTTGCATTGATATTGTTCGCAATGAAACTGCAGAGTATGCCGACTATATTTTACCAGGCTTGCACTCATTAGAGCGCGCTGACGTGCCGTTTTATTTTTTTACTATGATGGGCTTAATGCCTAACCGAAGTTTTGATTATACCGACCAAGTCATATTGCCGCCTGCACAGGCGCGTGATGAGGGTTTGATTTTTCGGCAGTTGTGTCGCTCTGCAGGTCGGCCTTTGTCAGGGTCTAAAAATTTTCAATGGCTCAGTAATGGGGCAGAGATGCTAGCTGAGATACCGGTGATTGGTAAGCATACCGGGGTAGATAAAATT
>CALCNB010000358.1 GCA_937897785.1 uncultured Cellvibrionales bacterium
GGTCACTAAAGCATCGCGTTTCGGGTTACCGTCACGATCGACAGCCCAATTGATATCCCCTTCGGCTTGTTGTTGAGCGACCACAAAATTAATCGCTTTTTCAACCGTTGGCCACATTCTTTTTAAGAAATCTCGCCGCCGGCTAATTAAATAGTGGTGCCAAACGCCGGTTGCGATATAAGCGACGAAATTAGTCTCGCGTCTTTCACTGTTTTCAACCACGTCATTTTTATACGCCGCCCACCAACTGCCATCGTCTAATTGTTTTTCAGCCAGCCAAAAATAGGCGCGCTCAGCATTGCTAAAGTCTCCACCAATACTCAGCCCCATAGCCGATTCAACATGGTCCCATGGATCACAATAACCGTCTTCAAACCATGGGATAGCGCCGCTAGGTAATTGTACTTGGCGAATATAATCGACGGTTGGGGCAAAAAAGGCTTCAGGAAAAATGCCTTTTGATAAATACAGTCCACTCATTATTCAGAATCTCTCGTCAACTATCTAGCGGACTTCGGTTTATTAAAATACATAACAATACTTTTCCCCATGATCGGATTCAGCAAGGCCTCTAAAGATCGAGTTAACCATGGACGCTGCATTAAGTCCCATACCAATAGTTTATGATAGAGCTTTATCAGTAGCGATTCCTCTTGCGAATCCCAAAACATGCACTTAAGCCACCAAAAAGGCGAATGTAATGCATGCGCCCAATGCCGGTGGTAATGATAAAAACCACGCGCCTCTATTTGAGATCGCAGTTGTGAGGCGTCAAATATACGCAAGTGGCCGCCTTCTACTTGATGATAAGCGCTGCTAAAATACCAACAAATTCGTTCAGGCCAAGCTCTAGGTACGCTAGCGATAAAGGTACCGCCCGGCACCAGTATTCGTTCAATTTCCGTTAATACTGATTCATAGTCGGGGATATGTTCTAACACTTCTGAACAAATAATGACATCAAAAGTATTGTCTTCAAAAGGCAAAGACAAGGCATTTGCCACCGATAAACCGAAACTTTTTTCGGCGTTTTCAGATTGACAAAACTGACTAAATTTATCGGCCGTTGTTTTTAAGTCGTTAAAACCTAAATCAACGCCCACGGCCTGAATATTCTTTTCTAAGTAAGCAGCAATCACATGACGTCCCTCGCCACAACCGAGGTCTAATAATTTGTCACCATCTGATAATTCAATATGCTTAAAATCAACTGTTTGCATGTTCAACCTTTGAGAGCTGAGAAGTCTCCGTATCGGGCACTGTCTCAGCATCGAGAATCTGCTGGTATAGCGCCGACATTTGTTCGGCAACCAGCTGCCAAGAAAACTTATTTTCAATACGCTTACGACCTAACTGCCCGTACTGCTCTCGCGCTTTAGGATTGCTTAATAATTTTTCGATCGCCGCGGCAATAGCGTCGGCATCTTTAATGGGTACCGTCAGACCCGCTTGACCGACAACTTCAGGTAATGCACCACCGTCAGTGGCAATAACCGGCACGCCGCAGGCCATAGCCTCCCCGGCGGGCAAACCAAAGCCCTCATAAATAGAGGGCACGACCGCAATGCTAGAGCGAGCATAATGTTCAACCATTGTCGCCGTGCTAATACCATGCACAAACTGTATTTTATCGCCAATGCCAAGCTGCTTGACTAATTTTTCAGTCTCGCCGCCCGCTTTAGGTTGGCTCACCAATAATAAGTGCAGTTCAGGGTATTTTTTAGCTAATTGTGCAAATGCCAATAATAAAAAACGCAGGCCTTTGAGCGGTTGGTCAGCCGACGCCGTCGCCATAATCTGCCATCTATCGCGTTCGATATTGTCTAGCGGTTTAAATTCCTTGGTATCAATGCCGTTATAGACCAACTGCATATTGTCTGCATTCAGATCAAAAGATTCAACAATGTCAGCGTACGATCGCTCTGAAACCGTCACAATATGATTCAATTGCGCTGCCACTTTTTTTTGCATGGTTAAAAATGAGTGCCAGCGCCGTATTAATAATTTTTCCCACCAATGCTGACAAGCATTCAAGGCAATCTGTAAATCACTGGTGATAGGATGATGGATGGTCGTTAACAAGGGAAAACCATCACGCTGAACCTTTAACATATCCCAACCCAGACATTGATTATCATGAATAATATCGTAGCTATTTGAGTGCGCCAGCAAGTAATGATGCAGTCGCCGTGAAAAACAATAAGGCTCAGCAAAGCCACCGGTTAATTTACTCAACCATTCAATAATATTGGTCATTGACGTTAAATGCCTTGGTCGCAAGGACAGTAAACCGTTAGCGAACAAATCAAGACCGGGGAGCTTAATAAGATTCACTCGCTCATCAAGCATTGGGTAAGGCTGACCGGAAACAACATCAACCGAATGTCCCGCTTCAACCAACGCCTTACTGAGATACTTGATATAGATGCCTTGTCCACCACCAAAAGGTGCGCTTCGATAACCAGAAATGCATATTCTCAGTGGTCGCGCTTGGCTATTCCCTCGGTCAGTAAGATGGTCATTATGGGTGGCCTTGGTATTAATTGATTTGCTGTCAGCATCACTGAATAACGACAGTTGATGTTCGCGCCTCAACGCCACACGCTCTGAAGTAGAGGCTAATGGCGATTTGTTTTGTACTTCTAGTGACATAGGCTTGATGAAATTCTAATTCGATTTAATGCTGGCTCGATTGACTGATCAAATTCAGTTCAACAGGTGCCGATTTTAGCGGGTCAATAAGCCTTATCAAGCCACTGAAGCGCCTGGACCGAACCAAGTTAAGCCAGCATCAACATTTGCCAACACGAGAGGCTTTTGTTAAGTGAAAAGCGATGAGGAAATGAAACTGATCAATAACAAG
>CALCNB010000359.1 GCA_937897785.1 uncultured Cellvibrionales bacterium
CTGGCTGCATTTTTCCAGAAAATCTAACGAGAACAGACTCAGGCATATCGAGCGGCATGACCCCCGTCGCCGCGGCAAAGGCCACTAAGCCAGAGCCAGCCGGAAAAGAAATACCCATTGGAAAACGCGTATGTGAATCACCGCCAGTACCGACTGTATCGGGCAACAACATACGGTTTAACCAACTATGAATGATGCCATCTTTAGGTTTTAGAGACACACCGCCACGTGTCATAATGAAATCAGGTAAGGTATGCTGTGTTTCAATATCAACAGGCTTAGGATAAGCCGCGGTATGACAAAATGACTGCATCACCAAATCCGATGAAAAACCTAAACAAGCCAAATCCTGAAGCTCATCTCGGGTCATTGGCCCAGTAGTGTCTTGGGAGCCAACGGTGGTCATCTTTGGCTCGCAGTAAGCCCCAGGACGAACGCCTTGGCCTTCGGGTAAACCACAGGCGCGACCAACCATTTTTTGCGCCAAGGTAAAACCCGCATCAGAAGCCTTTGGCTCTTCGGGCAAACGAAACATATCCGTCACAGGTAAATCTAGAGCTTCACGTGCCCGGGCTGTTAAACCACGACCAATGATTAAATTAATACGCCCACCTGCTCGCACCTCATCTAGAATGACATCGGACTTAAATGCATACTCACTCAGTACTTCACCAGACTCACTGAGAATTTGACCATCGTAAGGGCGCACCTCAATAACATCCCCCATCGCCAATTTCTCAACCGGCGCTTCAAACACGAGCGCACCGGAATCTTCCATAGTGTTAAAGAATATAGGTGCAACCTTTCCGCCGATACAGACACCACCACTGCGCTTGTTTGGTACGCCTGGCATGTCGTCACCAAAATACCAAAGCACAGAGTTAGTCCCTGACTTTCGTGAAGAACCCGTACCTACCACATCGCCTACAAAGGCAATCGGTAAGCCTTTTTCTTGCAAGGCTTTAATCTGCTCCATAGGACCAATTTCACCAGGCTTATCTGGCGTAAGACCATCACGCGCCATCTTAAACATGGCCAATGCATGCAGTGGAATATCAGGCCGACTCCAGGCATCAGGCGCAGGCGAAAGATCGTCTGTATTGGTTTCACCGGTGACTTTAAAGACAACCAGTTTAGTTGACTCAGGCACCGCTTCTCGTGAAGTAAACCACTCCGCATTAGCCCAAGACTCTAATACAGAATGAGCAAATGAATTACCTAACTTGGCTTTTTCAGCGACATCATGAAAGGCATCAAACATTAATAGCGTGCCTTTAAGCTGTTCTGCCGCCAGTTCAGCAAGGCTGTCGTCGTCAAGCAATTGAACCAAAGTCTCAATGTTATAACCGCCCAACATATTACCTAGCAAACGTACCGCATGTTCAGCATCAATTAAATTGTTGGTCGTTTCACTTTTCGCTAAGGCCGATAAAAATCCTGCTTTAACATAAGCTGCTTCGTCAACACCCGGCGGCACTCGATTGGTCAAAAGATCTATTAAAAAATCTGCTTCTCCAACTGGAGGGTTGTTAAGCAACTCAATTAAACCCGCAACTTGCTCAGCATTTAATGGCTTGGGCGGGATTCCTTGAGTAGCCCTTTCTGCTACATGTTGACGATAAGCTTCTAACACTGATAACTCCTAAATAAAGAAATGACAACTATCTCATTAAATGAAAGGTGACAACTAATGGTATTTTCTTAATTCATGAGGACCATTCATTTAGCGAATAGTTAAGGCTGGTTATTTCAAAATTCTATTGCTTTACATGATTTATTATACCTTACTCTGATAATAATTTAATTGCTATTTTGATCGAGTTTGCTGGATTAATTCAGTTTTTATCGCTTGAATGACTTCTCTTCGACCAGAAAGTCCAAACTGATCAGTAATAGCGCGCCAATGAGGCGCATGATCGACGGCAAATACTGTTAGGTCTCCACATTCATTTAAATAAAAATAGTTCTCATTCGTTTGAATAAATTTATTTTTTGACTCAGTCCTTTGCTTTGCATAAACAAACCGTCGAAGCGCGGGGTAAGCTTGATCAAAAGATATTTCATCATCTAAAAACCGCTGCAATTGTTTTGTATCACGAACTGAGTATGAGAAAGCTTCGGTTTGAATAGTCCCCTGGTTTGAACCAGTTAAAATATCAGTATCAGCATCACTCAAATCGTTTAAATAGCTTGCCTTGTAGGCCATTAAGTCAACCCTAAAGTTTTGTGATGCTTGTTTGCTCGCTTCAATTAGCTTAGCGCTCATAGGCTTAATCAGCTGTAAATTACGTAGACCGCTGGCTTTATCTCGATGCAAACCCAAGTTCACCACATCAATATTGAACCGTTGCCAGAAGTGCAGTAAATCTGAATGAAAACCAAAACTAGTTCCCCAATAATGATATTGATGCTTAGTGAGATAAGCCTCCATCGTTTCAATTAATTGTGAGGCTAATCCTTTTCTGCGATGATCTGGATCTATCGCTATCCGCATGACTCTTAGCGAACGATAATGACACCACGCTGTTTGGCCGGATCGCTGGACCAATGATTGCGACAATAAATTTCCCTGTGGTCGACGCTGCCCATTTGCAATTAAAGTAAGCAATTTATCATCTTGATCAAAACCACCCTCCTCGCAACAAAGCAAAACGCCAACCACGCTTCGATCGTGTTGCTCGCCACATTCTAACACCCATAGCGTTAAATAAGGCGCATCAAGCAGCTGCCTCAAATCACTTGGTCGGCTCTGGTAATGTGCTTGCATTAATAACGTAAAGACTTGTCTTAAAAGGCACTCATCAAACAGCAATTGTTTAGCTGTTACCTTTCTGATCTGGTACTGCACGTTGACCAATGGTTTAGTCTCGGAACATGCAACGCTTTTAGTATCTAACAGCAGAAGTTGATTTAAAAAAATCTCAAGTGGGTCATCATTAGACCAGCGAATAGCATGATGCAAATTCAACACAAAAAGCTGTTCAAACTGATAACTAAGTCCTTCTTTAAAGCGCAATGAAAATCCCTTCCCACTGCCTTCATAACCATTCAATGTGGTTGATAAAACAACGCGAGGAGCCAAGCGAGATAATTTATATAACACAGGTAGCGGGATTGCCGCCGCTTCATCGATAACGAGTAAATCATAGCAGGTGATATCTGATTCATGACTTTTACTGCGACCAGTATCACGATAAAGCAACTCATCAACCGCATGGTAACTTAGTCTTGACGCGTCAAAAGCAGTTGTGGTCTCAATAGCGGTAAAAAGATTGGCAACATTGCTAGCCAGAGGCGCGATAACCGCTATGGTTAATTGAGTTGAACTCAGCAATGATTGAATAGCTAAACCTAAGGCAACACTTTTACCTCTGCCACGATCTGCTTCAAGCAAACAGACAGCGGAGGATAATCGTGATAAGCCTTGTATTGAAGAAATCACTTTTTGCTGATCAGTGGTTGGTTGAAATAGATCTTTGTCCGGTAACGGTGTGAGAGCATTGCCAGCTAACGAGCTCGGTAAATCAAAACTTCTCGGGCAGTCACCTTCATCTATCATCATCAGCGCTTGCGCCGACCAATAGTTGCCTTGGGTGACACTAAGTGATTGAAAAAATCGACAACACCGATCAATAAAGTAACCATTCATGCGATAAGCTGATGGCCTAAGCGCAGTAAATCGTAAATAATCAGGATCTTCAAAACGATTCCAGCTTTCAAGCTCAGGGACGAGTAAGATTAACAACCCTCCGGCGCATAGCGCGCCGCTGGCCAGCGCCAGGCCATCGGGTGAAAACCCTTCCCAACCATCGACCACTAAATGAGCAACATCATTGCCTAATAAGTGCTTTATTCTATTGGGCCGAAGATGCCGAATAGCAAGCCCACATTGTGGTTCATATTGACTTAACCAATAACTGCTATGATCGGCATCAACTGCATTTAATACTTCAGTGGCTCTCGAATGGCACCATGCTTGACTCCCACTAAGCACCAATAGGCCACGATGTTGGTTACTCACTAAGCGCTGCATCAATAATGAAAAAGGATGAATTTTGGGCATATTATTTGCGTTTGTATAAAAAGAAAAATTTACATTTGATTGTTAAGCTCATCAAACAAAAAGCGTATACTTTTTTTTCACCTGCTGGCTTTAAAGACCAAGTCATTTGGCGATTTAAACGATTGGTTACGGGATACTATTCAATAGCACCCACTCTATGAATAAGAAATCCCTTGCTTATTATAGGGTATATTAACCACCCTAAAGGTGTGAGATATCCACGACACCTTTAGGGATTTTTATATCGCTTACTCTAACTTTTTTCACCGATAGAGTCTCAATTCACTAAAAGATCCATATTTCCAGAAATTGGAAGTAATCGTTAAAGCCCTCCGATTTTCCCCATGATAATATTTTACATTGGAATTAACATCCAAAATCATTAGCCATTGATGGCCCAATATAATTAGCTAGGAACCCTCGTCATGCCCGTCGCTCAAGAGACTGACTCAAATGGAATCAATTGGATAAACAGATCAATGATTTTATATTTCTTGTTGGGCTTGTCATTCAGCATTAATGTCCAGTCGCTCCCCTTTGAGCGGACGGAAGAACGCGCCCCTTGTGATAATTACAACGTCAATAAAGTTCCCTTATTTGGCGATTTACATGTCCACTCTCGCTACTCTTTTGATTCCTATGGCTCCAACCAACGTAATGATCCATGGGACGCATACCGTTA
>CALCNB010000360.1 GCA_937897785.1 uncultured Cellvibrionales bacterium
CCTTTGCAAAAGAATGTGCTGTGCATAGTATCCGTGTTAATGCCTTATTGCCAGGATTTACCAAAACCAAATTTGCCGGTGCTTTGTTTAATAACGAAGATATTTATCGCGAAGCGATCAATCAAGTGCCAATGCAACGGCATGCAGAGCCTAACGAAATGGCCGGTACCGTATTGTATTTGGTTTCTGATGCATCGAGTTATACCAATGGCGAGTGTATTGTTGTCGACGGTGGCTTGACTATCTAAATCTCAACTAACGAGAAAAACTTATGTCAGAATTATTTAACCTTCAGCTCTCAGAAAAAATGGAACCTGTGCTTGAGGCAGTGAAAGCCTTCATTGCTAATGAAATTAATCCCGTTGAACAGGAATTTCACGATTCACCTAAGCAAGACAATATCTGGATGCTCAGCGATCGACAGAGCGAGATTATTGATGATTTAAAATCTAAGGCACGTGCTCAGAGGTTATGGAACTTTTTCTTGCCCGATTGGAACGGCGAGGGTGTGAGTAATTTAGATTATGCTTATCTGGCACAAGAAATGGGAAAAAGCCATCTCGCCCCCGAGGTGTTTAATTGCAATGCGCCCGATACGGGTAATATGGAAGTGCTGGCCAAGTATGGCACGCCGGAACAACAGCAACAATGGTTAGCGCCATTGCTAGCCGGTGACATTCGTTCAGCCTACGCGATGACAGAGCCCGATGTGGCTTCGTCCGATGCAAAAAATATTGCCACTACCGCCGTGCTTGAAAATGGCGAGTGGGTTATTAACGGCGAAAAGTATTATATTTCTGGAGCGGGCGATAGTCGCTGTGCGATTATGATTGTTATGGTGCGTACTGATCCCAATCCCGATGCGCCTATGCATTCTCGTCAGAGTCAAATACTCGTTCCCATGGATAATCCTGGTGTTGAGATCGTCGGTCCGATGAATGTTTTTGGCGACCCCGATGCGCCACACGGCCACATGCACTTACGGTTTAATAATTGCCGAGTGCCTGAAAGCAACATGTTATTAGGTGCAGGGCGTGGCTTCGAGATATCACAGGGCCGTTTAGGTCCTGGACGTATTCACCACTGCATGCGGGCATTGGGCCAAGCAGAAGTGGCATTAGAAATGATGATTAAGCGCGGTTTGTCTCGACAGGCCTTTGGTAAGCCGCTGATCAAGTTAGGCGGTAACTTTGACTTGGTTGCTGAAAGCCGCATAGAGCTAGACAGTTGTCGATTAATGGTTTTGCAGGCGGCAAAAGCAATGGACGTGCTGGGTAACAAGGAGGCGCGTGTGTATATATCGGCTATTAAAGCCTTAGTGCCCAAAGTGACGGGTGAAATAATTGATCGTGCTATTCAAATGCACGGTGGAGCCGGTGTGTCACAATGGACGCCATTAGCCAGTATGTTCACTCACAATCGCACCTTACGACTGGCAGATGGTCCTGATGAAGTACATCGCATGGTGGTTGCCCGCGCTGAAATTTTGAAATACGGGCAGTAGCATTTGCAATCTGCAACTCGATCACCTCACGCAGATTTTTATGTTCCGCAGAGCAATAGTATTCTTTTTTTGCGTATGATGAGAAGGGCGGGTGATAGGTATGATTATGATTTATTCGGGTTACTTTTTTTTACACACCGCCTTTAAGGGGTTAGCAGCCTGGCTTGATCGGCCTGTCAGCTCGCCTAGTGTCGAGTTGTTAAATGTAAACGTTAACAGTCAATCCATTTGAATGATTTTAGTTATCAGCATATTTGCTAATATCATACGCTCTGCCAATATATTCCTTATTCTATTTTAACTGACTTAATCTGAGGGTAAAACATGAGCATCAATTTTGCTGGAAAAGTAGCTATAGTCACCGGAGCAGGCAACGGTTTAGGTCGCTCTCATGCCCTGGCTTTAGCAAAGTTAGGCGCAAAAGTGGTTGTGAATGACTTAGGCGGTGCGCGCGACGGTAGCGGTGCTAGCCCACAAGCTGCTGACGATGTTGTGGCATTGATTGCCTCAAATGGAGGTGAGGCATTTGCTCATGGTGCAAATGTTGCCAAGTTCGACGAGGTCGAAGACATGGTGCAACAGACCATGGAAAAATGGGGTAGAGTGGATATATTAATTAATAACGCCGGCATATTACGCGATAAGTCATTTGGCAAAATGGACCTTGATGATTTTCGTCTGGTTGTCGATGTCCATCTGATGGGTACCGTCAATTGTTGTAAGGCAGTATGGGATATTATGAAGCAACAAGAGTACGGTCGTATCGTGGTAACAACATCTTCTAGTGGTATGTACGGTAACTTTGGTCAATCGAATTACGGTGCGGCAAAAATGGCGGTCTTGGGCTTGATGAACACCTTGGTCATCGAGGGTAAAAAAGCCAATATCCGTGTCAATGCCTTGGCACCAACTGCTGGAACGCGTATGACTGAAGACCTCATGGGTAAAGAGGTGCTGGACATGCTAACGCCGGAGGCTGTGACCGCTGGTTTACTTACTCTTTGCCATGATGAGGCGCCGAATCGTATGATTCTTTGTGCGGGCGCTGGCGGCTATGCCAGCACCCGTTTATTGGAAACCGAAGGCGTATTTTTACCACCACAAGAGCAGAACGCTGATAAGGTATTGGAATGCTATCCGATAATTTGCGATACCGATCATCAATCAGAACTTGAAACAGGCTTTCAGCAATCTGAAAAGTTCTTATCCAAAGCTGTGACCCAAATGCAAAATTGATAAATGGCGTAGACAGAGCAAGTCATCTCCTGTTTTAGGCGCCATTTATCCAGTTAGCTAACGTGTTTAATAGTGTTACAGCCCGATCGGTTCCTTGTCAACGGATCAAAAATGTCTACGGTTTTGTCTACTTCAAAGACTTCAAAGCCCCACGCAGGTGCCCTAGGCCCATGGTGGGGTATCTATAGAGGTGGTTGCACTTTATTAATCTAATTGAGTGTAAATAAGATCTTGTTTATATTTTCTAAGTTATTGATGAAGATAAGTATTTCACTTAATCATAAGCGAATTGATCTTATTAGCTTCTATTGAACAAATTTCACACAAAACATATACTTACCTAATAATAACTAGACCCAACGTCGTTCCCCAAGATGGCGTTAGGGATATTAGC
>CALCNB010000361.1 GCA_937897785.1 uncultured Cellvibrionales bacterium
CACACCAAATTGACGACGTATGTGTTTAGTATTCGCAACTTTAAGGTCATAAACAGAATATATATCAAGTCGATTTAATCGCTTTGCTAATCGCCCACCCCCGCCCCAAATTTTTTCTACAGGCAATTTCTTAAATACTGCATGCCAGTCGTCAACAGTATGTAAAATACAAACCCCTTCCAGCTTTGCTGATTTTTTCGCGATATGATTAGCTAGCTTAGCTAAGGTTTTCGTTTCCCCCATGCCCACGCATACCGGCATACGAACATCTCGCCATAAGCGCTGCTTGATCTGCAAACCATAGGCCCGCCAATCAACTGAAAGGCCATCGAAACACAAAAAACTCTCGTCGATGGAGTACACTTCTAACTGCGGCGCAAACTCTTCTAGCACTGCCACTACTCGGCTGGACAAATCAGCATACAATTCATAGTTGCTACTAAAAACATGCACTTGATGCTTCGCGAGTAAAGGCTTTATTTTAAAATAAGGTTGTAAATCGGGAATTTTTAACGCCTTTGCAGCACGGCTTCGGGCAACAATACAGCCATCGTTATTGCTTAGTACCACCACCGGCTGATCGCGCAGCTCAGGTCTAAAGACTTGTTCGCAGCTGGCATAAAAACTGTTGGCATCAACTAATGCGTACATGATGGTAACGCAATGAATGAGTGACTACGCCCTCGATAAATAATTCTGCATCATCTGCAATTGCAATCGGTGGAAACTGATCATTCGCTGACAACAGGCGCTTACGGTGTTTATCGAGTATCTTACAGGTCATTTCGCCATCAATGAGTGCAATCACCACCGCTCCCTGCTCAGGCTTCACTGAGCGGTCAACCACCATTAGGTCACCGTCTAAAATCCCTATTTGTATCATCGAACTGCCATTAGCACGCGCAAAAAAAGTAGCGGCTGGGCGCTTAATAACATGCTTATTCAGATCTATTTTTGCTTCGATATAATCATCAGCGGGACTGGGAAAGCCGGCTTGGACACTGGATGAATACAGTGGTATATCAATAGTTTGTGAGTTTTTACTGGCTTCTAATATAGTGACTTTCATGAGCGTAACAAGGGCTGACCTGACATCCTGAGCGCAAAGGCTTATATTTAAATACTGTATATATATACAGTATATAGAAAAAGCGCTCAGAATAGCAAGCGTTAAATAGCATAGCCTGGCACATCACTTAATCGTGTTTTACCACGAACAAAAATACCGCTACCGCGTGCAATTTCCTTATTCTCTGCATTAAAGGCGATGGACTCTACGATAAATTGCGACTTCGTTTCATTAACCACTTTGCCGATAGCTCGCATAGCACCCTCAGACACCGGTCGAGTAAGGTAAGTTGTAAACGAGCTCGTTAGCACAAAATAATCACGTTCGAGTGAGTTCGCAGCAAAAAAAGCCGCACTGTCTAACAAATGAAAATATACCGAGCCATGAACAGCGCCTGCGGTATGGCAATATTTAGGCTCAACCGCAATACTAATTTCGGCCTGGCCCGATGAAATATCAATACTCGGCTGATAAAAAGTATTAACAGGCGCAATAAGATACATTTTTTCTAAACCGATAAAATGAGTATCTTTAGCCATAATCTTCTCCTACTTTATACTGCTAGCTGTCTTTTAATACGAGCTGATTTTTAATCGTGCTTCGCAAATTTTGTATCGGCCGGTCAATAACACGAATCAAAACATAGGCAACGACGAATACAAACAGTAAGGCTAACCCTAGAATAGCTATACCATCAGTTGACGCATTATGAATAGGCTCGCCTAATAGTATATACGAGGCGACAATACCCGCCTGCCATTGCAATAAATATATTGGATAAGAAAACTCTCCAAGTAGCTTATCCAAACGTTCAGAAATTTTTGGCCATAAAGCCCCGTTAGCAATTTGGTAACAAAGCAGTACGCAGAAAAAAGCATTGACATAAAAACCCATTTCAAAATAATAATCATAAACCACAACCAACAGCATATTTACGAAAAGGCCGAACAGTAAACAAACCGGTTGAAACAACCATTCTTCTAAACGAGGCCAAGCGTCTTGTTTCAAGAAGTAAATATAGGCGCCCATCGCAAAGGGTAAGGAGCCGGCTAAAATAGGGAAATAACGGTAACGCCAACCCAGCCCTTGATACAAGCAATACACCACATACAGTATCGAAATCACCAACCATAAATGCACCCGAAATTTAGTTTTTGATAGCCCTAAACAAATAGCCGCATAAAAAAATAATTCAACGGTAATCGCCCAAGTAGTCGGCACTAAAATCGGTTGATACTCATTAGCAAAGACTAACGGATAAACCATGGTAATGTTGGCCCAGTAGTCAGTGAGCGTTTCAGGCAAGAAAATACTGGCGTTATATGATGACACGTAATCTTTGCCTAACACAATAATGAGCAGGATGGTGATTAAGGCCGCACACCAATACAAAGGATAAAGCCGCAAAAATCGGTTGCAAGCGAAAGACCAGCGTCCAGCCAGATGAAAGCCATAACTTTCGTGCATGATATGCGTCATTAAATAGCCGCTGATCATATAAAAACCAAAGACAGCGTAAGTGCCTATCTGCCAGGTATCAAGCAAATGGCCTGCCATAACCAACAAAGCTAAAATGGTGCGCAACAAACCAAACATAGTCACTGCCTATAATAAGTCGAGAAAAGTGTATGCTATTAGCCTAGTCACCGTCACTCAATGTCAGCATAAGCGTAAAAGCAGCGCGTTCTTGAGTAGTTTTTTTATTGCTCACTGTGAAGCAACATATTCGTATAAGCAATTACTCGAACCCACAGGAATCAATTATAAAATTGTATACGAAAAACATATCGGCGATTAATACTATGCGGTAAGCGATTAGATAGCCCCTTAACGGCATAAAAAACCGCTGTTCATC
This sequence comes from uncultured Cellvibrionales bacterium, assembly GCA_937897785.1. Taxonomy (GTDB): domain Bacteria; phylum Pseudomonadota; class Gammaproteobacteria; order Pseudomonadales; family UBA7434; genus UBA7434. The sequence continues at coordinate 2,925 of CALCNB010000361.1, forward strand.
GTCAAAATTGCTTCGAAGAAATTTTCTGTGCCGCCCAATCTTTCAAGCTCGTATCACATCGCTATTAAGCCTAGCAGACACCCGGTGGTTTATTTAAAGTTGGCACAATATCTGCTCTGTAAGGATTAAAGGAGAAAATAATCGTGCCTAACAGCCATCATCAACATGAAACACCTACACTTAATGCCGCGCTTGCAGCTTTTATCCGAGAGCAAAAACTGTCACTACAGTATCTTGAAATGGCTGAAAAATGGTTTTCACCGCTCATTTCGTCTATTTTAACTCACATAAAGAACACTCAGAATCAACCACTTATCGTTGGCATTAACGGTTGCCAAGGCTCAGGTAAATCGACGCTGGCCCACTATTTACGCACCATTTTAGATGCAGGGCACCATATTGGTGCAGAAGTATTATCGATAGATGACTTTTACTTAAGTCGTCAACAAAGGCAACACCTAGCTAATACTGTTCACCCGTTGCTATCCACTCGCGGAGTTCCAGGCACTCACGATATTGGTTTGTTAATTGATGTCATCAAAAAATTTTCAAACAATCACAATGAATCAATACCACTACCCACATTTAACAAAGCAATGGATGATATCGATACTAACGCCGGCCGAATGAGCCAACCCGCCGCTCGAGTGATTATTTTGGAAGGTTGGTGTCTCGGCGCAGCGGCTCAAACCCCCACCGAACTACAAGGCCCTATTAACGAACTCGAAAGCAAGGAGGACCAAGACGGAGTTTGGCGTAACTACGTTAATGATCAGTTGAAAGGCGACTACTCAACACTCTTCGGACATATCGAAACTTGGATCATGCTAAAAGCGCCATCTTTTGACTGCGTATTTGATTGGCGGAAAGAGCAAGAAAATAAACTAGCTGACGTCATTCATGAATCAAAGCACACGAACATCATGAATGACCAACAACTTCGCCAGTTTATCGCTCACTATCAACGAACCACAGAAAGCTGTTTAAAAAATTTACCACAACGCGTGCAACATTTATTTGAATTCAATGAGCAACGAGAAATTACCCAGTACCGCCAACCTATTGCTAGTCAACAACTATGAAACCTATTGTATTCACCGATCTTGATGGCTCATTACTCGACCATGAAAACTATTCATGTGAGGAGGCTCGTCCTGCACTCAACTTACTGCAGGAAAAAAATATTCCTGTGATACCCAACACCAGTAAAACATTGGCAGAGTTACTGCCTATTAGAAAATCAATTGGTAACCATGACCCATTTATTGTAGAAAACGGAGCAGCAATATACATACCTGAGGGATATTTTAAACACCAACCCCAACATACAAAGACAATCACCTTTAAAGGTGAGAAATTCTGGGAATTTAGTCAAGCCTATCCAAGATCACATTGGACTAATTTACTGATGAAGATCAACTGGCGGTATCCTGACGATTATATAAGTTTCAGCCAACTGGGTATCAGTGGCATTTTAAAATGCACAGGATTAGGTTTAGAGGAATCAATACAAGCAAACGAAAGAAAATTTAGCGAGCCTATCCTATGGCTGGGTAAGCAACAAGCCAAAAAGAACTTTATTCATTCAGTCAGAAGTGCAGGTGCTGAGGTAGTAGAAGGCGGAAGGTTTATACATATCATCGACGCCAGTACGGACAAGGCTTCGGCTATGAATAAACTGATTGATCTTTTTGAACTAAATAATCAGCAATCAAAGCTACAATCTATCGCTCTTGGCGACAGCAAAAATGATGTATCAATGCTCAATGAAGCTGATTTTGCAGCCGTCATTAAATCTCCTTTTCATAGTAGGCCACCATTACAGCGTGATGAGGGAACTTACATCAGTTCTGACTTCGGACCAAGAGGTTGGAACCAAGTTATTCAAAAAATACTTATCGAGCATTTCATTAATCAATAAAAAGTGCTAACAATAATAGAATTATAGAGGAAAAAAATAATGGCAGATTTTCATCAAAATGGGATTATCACAACACTGCATAATCTCTCTAACCGCACAGTCGATGACCTCGAAAATGAGTTGGTTGGTTTTCGTCAAGAACGGCCTATGGCGGTCATTCTGCCCTCATTATTTTCAGAGCTTGAGGGGCCAGCACTTAAAAATATTATTGAACAATTATCGTTTGTTCCCTATTTGGATGAAATTATTATTGGCCTTGATAGGGCTAATGAGCAAGAGTATCGGTTTGCTTTACAATTTTTTTCAAAACTAAGCCAAAAGACCTCGATCCTTTGGAACGATGGCCCCGCAATGCAAGCAATCCATAAAAAACTTGATAAGCACGGACTGGCACCTAAACAAGCCGGCAAAGGGAGGAATGTTTGGTATTGCATGGGCTATGTTTTAGCCGGCACTAAAGCAGAAGCAATAGCACTGCATGACTGTGATATTACCACTTACGAGCGTGATCTGTTAGCACGTTTAATTTATCCAGTTGCTAATCCAAACTTTAACTATGAATTTTGCAAAGGTTACTACGCACGAACCGCTGATGGTAAATTGAACGGGCGTGTGAGTCGTTTACTGGTTAGCCCATTAATAAGAGCCTTAAAAAAAATCTGCGGCGAATTAGACTATCTGCAATACATGAGTAGCTTTCGCTATCCATTGGCAGGTGAATTTTCATTTCGAAGGGATGTGTTAAATGATATTCGAATTCCTAGTGATTGGGGCCTAGAGATTGGCGTGCTGTCTGAAATGCATAGAAACTATTCTCTTAACCGTTTATGTCAAGTCGACATTGCTAATACCTATGACCATAAACATCAAGACTTGTCCGCTGAAAATGACCAGTCTGGCCTCTCTAAAATGTCCATTGATATTGCTAAATCATTATTTAGAAAGCTCGCCACCCAAGGCGTGACATTTAATAATGAGAATTTTCGCACATTAAAGGCTACTTATTTTCGCATTGCGCTTGATCATATTGATGCCTACCATAACGATGCCGCGATCAACAAGTTATCGTTTGACATTCACAATGAAGAAAAAGCTGTGGAATTATTTGCTGAAAATATCATGAAAGCGGGAGAAATGTTTTTAGAAAAGCCGATGGAAACGCCTTTTATTCCCGCTTGGAACCGAGTCCAAAGTGCAATTCCTAATATCTTTGATGAGATCTGCCATGCCGTTGAACACGACCGAGCTAAATACAGCTAATTAATCAGGAATCATATAAACAATGGAATCATGGCAAAAATTGAATGCACAAATTCGTAATCATTTAGAACTTATTTATCAACAAACTGAAGACTACCAAAACGGGAAAATTGATTTCGATCAATTGGTGAATAAGACTTTATTCATCATGGAAATTAGCACTGACCACTCGCCTCCCAAAAACCTCGGCAATTTATGGACAGAGAAAGACAGCATATTAATTAGTTATGCAGACTCGATTATTGAAAATGATAAACCACCGCTGCAGACCTTGTCTCATTTCTTACACCAGCACGTTAGTCAAACAATTAACAGCCTACATATTCTGCCCTTTTTCCCCTACAGTTCGGATGATGGATTTGCCGTAATCGATTTTAAAGAAGTGAACCCAGAACTAGGTGACTGGGATGATGTTCAAGCAATAGCCAATGATTATCGATTAATGTCTGACTTAGTCGTCAACCATTGCTCTTCTGAACATCGATGGTTTAAAAATTTCCTGCAAAATACTACGCCGGGAAAAGATTATTTTTATACGATTGATACCGAGCAAGACCTATCGCAAGTCGTTCGCCCCAGAACTTCTCCGTTGCTTCAAGCTGTTGAAACCACCGACGGCACCAAGCATGTTTGGTGTACATTTAGCCATGATCAAATTGATTTTGATTTTCGTAACCCGGAATTATTAATGGAGTTTCTTAAAATCATTCGATTCTATCTCGATCGAGGTATTCGAATATTTCGCTTAGATGCAGTTGCTTTTATTTGGAAAACCCCTGGTACCAACTGCCTTAACTTGAGCCAAACACACCAAATTGTTCGCTTACTGCGACTATTGATCGAGCATGCTGAACCAGAAGCGCTTATTATTACTGAGACCAATATTCCTAATCGCGAAAATCTTGAATACTTTGGTAATGCCAATGAAGCGCATTGCATATACAACTTTTCACTGCCACCGCTATTAATTCACTGTCTTATCGCAGGCAATAGCTATTATCTCAAACAATGGATGATGAGCATGCCGCCCGCGCAAAATGGCACAAGCTATTTTAATTTTATCGCTTCACACGATGGTATTGGTCTTCGCCCTGCTGAAGGCCTATTATCCGATCGTGAAATTGATAATCTTTCAGCCATTATGGAAAACTTTGGTGGCAAGGTCTCTTACCGTCAAGTGGCGAATGGCGGCCAGAAACCTTATGAAATCAACATATCACTGTTTGATAGCTTACAAGGTACCGATCAAGGACCTGATAAATTTGGCATTGAGCGCTTTATCTGCGCACACGCTATTATGCTTGGACTCGAAGGCATACCCGGCATTTATATTCACAGCTTACTAGCCACGCGCAATGACTATGAAAAAGTTACACAAGAGGGACATAATAGAGCCATTAATCGTCATCAATGGGACTATCAAGAACTGACTAAGCGGCTGTCGAATCCACTACACTCGCAGGCTATTGTTTTTGAAAAACTCATGGCTTTATTGGCTATTCGTACATCCCAATCAGCCTTTCATCCCAACGCAACCCAGTTCACTTTACACCTAGGAGATACGATTTTTGGTTTCTGGCGCCAAAGTCAAGATCGTCAGCAAAGTATCTTTTGCATTTCTAATATCAGTAAATTCCCCTACCAGCTACCGTTAGCGAGCGTCAATCTGATAGCAATGGACCATTGGCATGAATTAATCAGTAATCAAGCCATTAACCTAGCGACTGAAACTTTGTTATTAGCGCCCTACCAAACGGTTTGGATTACTAACCAAGCACCAACGGCTAGCACCTAAGGTTTAACCGTAATATCTCCCTCTTACAAGACTAGCCCCCACGGGTCGGTTCGCGGTATGCTTATGCTCGCATTTTGGTCCTTCCAAGACCAATTGAGTAATAAACGTTTAAGCTAGGCGATTGACCCTTATTATGACCGATTCGAACGTAAATAATTCTTCAGTTTATTCCCCACAAGCCATTGAGGCCAACGCCCAACACAATCCCTTGAGGCTGCTGACGCCTTAGCTCTCCGCGCACGCTGAACTCTTGCTGGAGCCTGGCGGCCACCCGCTCCAGCCCATCGCCGCGAACGCCCAGGTTGTAAACCACCGGGGCCTGGGGCCTGGGCATCCAATGGCAGCGCAACCGCTCTGCCCATCCACCAGCCTCCAGATCACCCCAGCCGAAAACACCGCTATCACCAAGTGCGATCAGCTTGGGGGGAACCTCCATCAGCACCAGCTCGCGCGAGGGCTGATGTTACGGAGCCGAATTAATCCAATTAGATCTAGCGGGCTGAACCGCTGGCAGCGGGCTGGTGCCAAGGGGCCGGCTGAGCCCGGCCCACCTCCATCTTGGGCTTGGGAGCCAAAGGCACATTGACCAATCGGGTTTGGCGGCCCTGCGAACCAGCCAAGGCCAGGTCATCGCGCAGGGATGCGGAGCAGCTCAACAAGCGCGACCAGCAGGGCAATTGCAGCGACACCGGTTGCTGCAGGAACTGATGCATTCCGGGACGAATCAAATTGGCAAATTCATGCA
>CALCNB010000362.1 GCA_937897785.1 uncultured Cellvibrionales bacterium
TTTCGCGTAGGGCTCGGCAGAAATAAATTCACCGTTGGTTCGGTCAATCACATAAAAGAAACCATTTTTAGGCGCCTGCATAATCACTTGTCGCGTTTCGCCGTTGATCGGCAAATCGGCCAACACCATGTGTTGAGTGGCAGTATAGTCCCACCGTTCACCCGGCGTGGTTTGATAATGCCAAATATACTCGCCATTATCAGGGTTCAGTGCCACAATCGATGAGAGGTATAAATTGTCGCCCCCCTCTGGGCTGCGGACGTAACTGTTCCACGGTGAGCCATTACCAACGCCAATGTATAACTGATGCAGCTCGGCATCGTAGGTCATAGAATCCCATACCGTACCGCCGCCGCCTAATGTCCACCAGTCACCGTTCCAAGTCTTAGCAGCCGTTGCTAAGGCAGCTGATTCGAAACCTAAAGCAGGGTTTCCGGGCACGGTATAAAATCGCCACAATTGCTTACCTGACTCGGCATCGTATGCCGTGACATAACCGCGCACACCAAAATCAGCACCGCCGTTACCAATGATAACTTTGCCATCAATAATGCGCGGCGCACCAGTAATGGTATAGGCTTGTGACAGATCAAAGGTTTGTGTCTGCTATTCCAGCTGACCCGACAAAGCATTGATCGCCACTAGACGGCCATCTAATGTCGCGACATAGACATTATCGTCCCAGACTGCCACGCCTCGATTGACCGTGTCGCAACAGGCATAAAAACCGCGCGACTTATCAACCTTAGGGTCATAAAACCACAGTTGTTCGCCAGTTTTAGCATCGAGAGCAAAGACCACTCCCCAAGGTCCGCTGGTATACATACGGCCATCGACGACGATAGGTGAGGCCTCTAATCCGCGTCGCGTACCGGTTTCAAAATACCACGCCAACGATAACTGCGCGACATTGTCGGTATTGATCTGACTTAACGGACTAAAGCGCTGTTCGTCGTAGGTTCGACCATGTAACAACCAGTTGTCGGCTTCATCGCCAGCAGCCCTTGCTCGTTCGCGATCAACGGTGGTGACGGCCGGCTGTGCCGAAGCAGTAGCCGAGAGAAAAAAAACCATCGCACAAACCATTACCACTAACAAACATGAGCGAGATCTAATAAAAAACCGATGGATACTTTGTTGCAAAATTAAGCCTGCTTTTTCTACTATTTATTATCCGGAAACATCGTTTCACTGGGTGTAATTAATTCATCTAAGGTTAAATCAAAACTGGGCAGAAAATTTTCTAAAAAATAATCGACCTCTGGCATTGCCATTTGCGCTAATCTTTCACCGGTATCTTGTACCGCTTGTTTAAACTCGCTATTACCCGCGTTGATTTCAGCCTTACACTTTATCAGTGACGCGATAATATCTGCCGCTTTAATCAGCTTAACAAACTCACTAGGAATATTTTCATGCAATAAGTGATTACGATAATCCTCTTGCAGCTCAACCGGTAGGGTTGACAGCATTTCTCTTTCTGCGGTGTATTCAACTTCTTTATATGCGTCACGAATTTTTTTATTGTGGTACTTTATCGGCGACGGAAGATCACCCGTTAACACCTCTGAACAATCGTGATACAAAGCGGATATAGCTAGGGCATTGGCGTCAATATCGTTGTCATACAATCGATTACTTATGATGCCTAGGGCATGAGCTATCACCGAAACCTCATAAGAATGTTCCATAATGTTTTCTTGGATCGCATTACGCTTCATACCCCAGCGATAAATCCAGCGCATTTTGCTTAAATAAGCAAAGAAATGATTATTCATAAACTTACCTGCTTAGCTACTTACGCTTCTGTCAGGTTATCGATTAACGATCGATACCCATAGCATGCTTAATCACTTTATTTTTTAATTGTGACTGCTCGTGAAAGATATTCATTCCCACATTACGCAACCAGCGGAATGGCAAAGGAAGCGGCTGAAATAGGCGCTTTAAGCCTTCAACAGCGGCCATCATGGCTAAATTATCAGCCTTACGTTGCCGCTGATAGCGCTTTAATAAGCCGATATCGCCTAGTATTTGACCCCGTTGATGACCAGCGATGATAAGCTCAGTTAAGACCTTAACATCGGCCAAGCCCAGATTGATCCCTTGGCCGGCCAAGGGGTGAATAGCATGGGCAGCATCCGCGACTAAGGCAAAATTCGGCCTGACATAATCAATTGCATGGCGCTGCTGCAAGGGGAAACTGAACCGCTTTGAGACATTTTTGATTTCGCCTAAGCGATATTCAAAGGCCCGGCTCAATGCCTGTGAAAATTGATGGTCATCCATTGCTATTGTTAGCGCATTTTCTTTATCGGTTTGCGACCAAACAATAGAACAAAAATGTTTATCTGATTGCGACAGGCTTAGAGGTAAAAATGCCAAGGGGCCGTGCTCAGTAAATCGTTGCCAAGCTGTCGCCTCATGACTCTGACTGGTTTCAACCACACAGACGATAGCTGATTGCTGATAGGACCACTCTCTTACCGGTAAGCCAGCCATTTTTCTTAACGGGGAGTTGGCACCATCAGCAGCGACAATTAACTGGGCTTCTAAGCTGCGGCCATCAGCCAGCGTTAGACTGGATAAATCTGATCGTGAAGCAGTGGCCGCTAAATGTAATTCGGCAACCGCTTGCTGGGAAAAAACATCCACACCTGACAGTGTTTTTATTCGTTGATGCAATGCGCCAACAGTCACTCGATTCTCGACGATATGACCCAACTGACTGGCGCGAACATCAGCGGCATCAAATTCAATATGTCCGGTTCCTTCGGCATCCCAGACAGTCATTTTATTAAAGCCGCAGACTCGCTGACCCACAATGTCAGACCATACACCAATCGATTCAAAAAATTGTTGAGAGCCAAGGGTAAGTGCACTCACACGCGCATCAAAATCATTAATGCCTTCATCGCAACTCGACAAGGTATCGCCGATAGTCTGGGCTTCAATCAAAGCAATCCGCAAAGGCTTATCTTTAACTGCAGTTGCTAACGAGCACGCCAATGCGCTACCCGCTATGCCTGCACCAACTATCGCGATGTCATAAGTTAAATTCATAGCACTGGCCTACGACCACTAAGCCCTGACGCTTGATCTGAAAAACGATGCTTTGCTGGCTTTAAAATATCTAACGCCAGCAAACCTAACGATCGACCCACTTGAATGGGTAAAGCTTGACGGCCGAATAACTCAATTAAATAATGACTAAAACCTA
>CALCNB010000363.1 GCA_937897785.1 uncultured Cellvibrionales bacterium
TGCCTTACGGTAATGTTGTTAAGGTTGAAGGCTTTACTGACAACACGCCTATTAGCAATAGTACCTTTGATTCTAATTGGGAGTTGTCGACTGCGAGAGCAACGGCTGTAGTGCGGTTAATGATAGCTCAGGGTATACAAGCCAATAGACTCGCCGCTGTGGGTTACGGTGAATATCAGCCGGCAGTGAGCAATGATAGCAGTGAGGGGCGTGCTAAAAATCGACGTATTGTCTTAATGATTTCCACCAGTGACAGTTTACGGCCACAAGCAGATGAGATTATGCCCGTTGATCATAGTCTGTATGCCGATCTAAGCGAAACGGGTAAAGTAGATCAAACCGCCGAGGTCTTAGCCCTTTCAACTGTGAAGGCTCAGGAGGTTTCGATGCAGGCCTCTGTCACTGATCATATACGACAGATAGAGCTGGGGAATGGCGGCTTGCTCTTCACCAAATAACGAAGCATGATCACTATCTGTCTTCTGTTTAGCGTGCCAAGCGTTTAATTCCCAAATCGCTTCTGGCTAATTTTCGACCATATCGTAAATCTCTCATCTTTTCGCTTCATAAAAGCCATGTTTTTTCAAAGTTCTATGGATTTACGCTTGAACTTACTGGCCGACTAATGGAAACTTGCAACTGGTTTGAATGAGACGACTTGTTCTGTATTTTAAGCGTCAATAAGCGCATGCTTATGACTGCCTGTTGGTAGTTATTGAAATACGAATAAATATTGTATCGTCTCATGCAGAATTCTTTTTAGGAGTCATCACGTGCGTGTATGGGCGATAGCCAACCAAAAAGGTGGCGTAGGTAAGACGACCAGTACGGTCTCATTAGCCGGCTTATTGACTGAGCAGGGTCACAAAGTTTTAGTCGTTGATTTGGACCCGCATGGATCCTTAACTAGCTATTTTGGCTATGATCCCGATGCATTAACCAGCAGTACTTATCAGCTTTTTCAGGGCGATGACGTTGTCAGCAAAGACGGCATTCTTGCGCTTGTCGTGGATACAGCGGTTCCTGGCTTATCCTTAATTCCAACTTCCCCAGCATTAGCAACGGTAGAACGTCAGATGACGGGTAAAGATGGTATGGGTCTTCGTGTCGGTAAAGCGATGAGTGTCATTGAAGCTGAATTTGATTATGTGCTGCTTGATTGTCCGCCGGTTCTTGGCGTGCTGATGATTAATGCATTGGCTGCTTGCGAACGTTTGTTAGTTCCCGTTCAAACCGAGTTTTTAGCACTAAAGGGTCTTGAGCGAATGACGAGAACAATGCAGATGATCCAGAAGGCTAGACCGCAACCGCTGACATTCACTATTGTTCCAACCATGTTTGATCGTCGTACTCAGGCTTCTGTGTCATCATTAAATGTTTTGCGTAAGCAGTATGCAGATAACCTCTGGCGTGCAACGATTCCTGTCGATACTAAATTGCGTGATGCAAGTCGGTTGGGCAAGGTGCCTTCGCAGCATGATCCAGAGGGTCGGGCGGTAAGGGCCTATCGCCAGCTTATGAATTATATTCTGGCAGAAGATAAGCAAGTAGAAGATGATCAAGCAGACGCTAAGCAAGCAGACGCTAAGCAAGCATCAGAGCAATTAACTGCATAAAATGAGCTATTGTTAAGGTCTTATTTTGCATACTGATATTTCAGATTCTCGACAAGATTCCTCTTCCGACAAAGCGGTTCAGTCTTATATTGACAGTTTGATGCTGGAAGCGGCGATGCCTAAAGTGGCTGACTTGGTTTCATCGTCGCTTGAAGAATCCCTGGACGTAACGCCCGTCTCAAAACAGTCGGCTAAGTTTATTAAGCAGTTAGAATTAGCCCAGCGTCAATCCTCAAAATCCAAGATCAGTGATAATCTTGAGCGCGCTCAGCAAATACCTAATTGGGCGATGTCATCGTTTAGCTGCTTATCTTTCAAAGTGGCAGGGCTTAAGTTAGCGGTACCGGCAAGGTTTATTCGCTCAATGGAGGTTTTAGAATTGGAGCCGGTTAATGTGGCTTCAAACGATGAGAATGATTCCGTCAATGGCATTGTCTTAGGTACAGCGTTGATACCGGAAGCAGATCAGAATTTAGTTGCTATGCCAGTGTTAAATACCGCTAAGGTTGTTATGCCAGAGCGTTATGATGTATCTATGACAGAGTCATACCGGCATGTGCTGACTTTTCATCATTGTGCTTGGGCCTTAGCGATTGATGTTTCGGGCGGTGAGATACAGCTATCGTCAAAACAAATTCGCTGGCGTAGTGCGCACACTCGTCGCGAGTGGCTAGCCGGCACGGTGGTAGATAAGATGTGTGCGTTAATCGATATCGATGTGCTTGATCGTCAAATGTTAGCCAATACCGTCTTGCAGGAGACTGATTAGATGGACTTGCTTTCAAATGCATCTTTTTTGCTTGCGATACTGGCGGTCATCGGTTTTATTGCTGCAGTGTATTTTTTGCTTTTACAGCGAAAGCAGC
>CALCNB010000364.1 GCA_937897785.1 uncultured Cellvibrionales bacterium
CTTACCTACAGAATGGTCAATTAAATCAGACAACTTCGGTGCATGCTGATCATCTGCTAGAGACGATTCAATCTCATTCACTTTTTCATGGCCTATTTTTGCGCCGTAAAGTTTTTCAAGTACTTGTTGGCCTTTATCACGCTGGCCAGAGGCAATGAGAAAACGAGGACTTTCAGGAATAAAATACAAAGCCACCAAGAATATACTCGCAGGAATTAACTCGATCCAAAACATCCATCGCCACGCGTCAAAACCCATCCATAATTCAGCGGTTGAAAGACCGGCCAAATCCGCTAAAAAATAATTACTCACAAAGGCCATAAATAAACCCGTGATAATGGCCACTTGTTGAATGGTCGTTAAACGCCCGCGATAACGTGCGGGGGCAATTTCACTGATATAAGCCGGCGACATAACTGAAGCTGCACCAACTGCAAGCCCACCAAGTATGCGGTAAAAAACAAATTCTAAAGAACTGCCGGCAATGCCTGAACCCCAAGCACTGACAATAAAGAAGATAGCAGCGCAGATCAGAAGTGCTCGGCGGCCAAAACGATCCGCTAAACGCCCTGCGAAAAAGGCCCCAACCGCACAACCTAACAACATGCTAGCCACATTAAAACCAGTGCCTGCACTGTCGGAATTAAAGGCTGTTTTTAATCCATCGACTGTGCCGTTAATAACGCCGCTGTCAAAACCAAATAAAAAACCACCAATAGTGGCCACGATACTAATTAAAATAATAAATAATGTATTGTCTTCGTTCGCTTGTGTAGTCAAGATAATCCCCTACTAATTAGTTGTTATGATTATTAAACGGTGTATCGCTGTTGGTAGCATAGCGGGTCGAAACATATGCAATAAAAGACATGAAACGCCGACAACCGCTACAAATCGTCATATAACAGGACGGTCAATTGCTGCTTTTATCGCTTGCTCGCTAAATGGTAATTATAAAACAATTTATTATTATTGTATAAATAAATTCTTGGGCTTTCTTTTTAAAGGCGAACATACCATGGCCAACAGTAATTTAAGAATTAATATGACGGGGACTGAGTCTGAGCCAACTGCTCGCGCTAAACGCTACCAAACCGCAATTGATATGGCGGCTTATGTAGATCAGCAAGGTTTTACCAGCGTCAATGTTGAAGAACACCACCTAGCTGATAATGGCTGGCTCCCCAGCCCTATTACTATGGCCTCAGCAATTGCCGCCAGAACCGATCATGTAGGCATTGGTGTGATGGCCTTGCTGGTTTCGCTCTACGACCCTATCCGCTTAGCTGAAGATCTAGCAGTACTGGATCTACTGAGCGAAGGCCGACTTAATTTTGTTGCAGGCATGGGTTATCGCGATATTGAATTCCATGCCATGGATAAACCCTATGAAGAACGTGGCGCGTGGATGGATCACGTACTCGAAACGTTGTTAGCCGCTTGGCGTGATGAGCCGTTTGAATACCGCGGGAAAATGATCAATGTCACACCAAAACCATTGACTCGCCCTCACCCAACTTTTTTAGTTGGCGGCATGAGTAAGCCTG
>CALCNB010000365.1 GCA_937897785.1 uncultured Cellvibrionales bacterium
GCGGCCGTTGTTGAGGCTTGTTTGGCTGATTTTGATCGCTCTCTCCCTCGAGATCAATCACAATTTGACAGTTGTATGGAGAAAGGCAAGGGGAGTTTAGTCGCTACTGCCGTAGCAGCGGAAGCTTTGCTGTTAGAGACCTTGTCGCATTATCAAAAAGTTCATCTTGAGCTTGACCGATTGAGAAGTAGGTTTCCACTGCAGTGTGAGGATATAGATCAACAATTGCGTGGCCTTATTTACCCTGGTTTTTTGTATGCTACGGGTGTATTGCGATTACAGCATTTGCCGCGTTACATGAAAGCGATTAGGACACGATTAGATAAATTAGCTGGATCAGCGAAGAAAGACCTTGAATTGTGTGAAAATTTATCATCTTTGGAGCGACCGCTGAAAAATCTGCTATATAAGTACCCTGAATCCATTTTTTCTGATGTAGCAGTTGATAATTTTCGTTGGTTATTAGAAGAGTTGCGAGTTTCACTTTTCGCCCAGCAGTTAAAGACAGCGCAGCCTGTTTCCCTTCAGCGTGCATTGAAAGAATGGAAAAAAATCAATCATAATAAATACCCTATGACGAGTTAAGTATGTCGCTTGAAGCTTCGACCGCAAAACCTAATTTAGATGCTGAAGGACAGTTTAGTTTAGCGCTAGAGCCGTTAGAGTCGGTTAAAATGCCGGCGACAAATCATAGTGATACGTTCTCATCAGATCAGCCGTTAAATAGTCATGATTTAAGTCCAGGGCTGCTTTCTGAGTCTCTTTGGGTATCGATGAGTAACGGTGAGCAGTTGCATCTGCGTCACTTCATGCCAAGCAAACTTGCTGAAGCTGATAAGCCTGCAGAGCGCATTTTTATGCTTCATGGCGAAGCTGAATGCGGCCGTATATTTTACGATAATTCAGGCCAAGGCTTGGCGGGCTATTTGGCGACATTAGGCTATGAAGTCTTTGTTGCCGACCTTGGTGGCCGGGGCAGAAGTTTGGGCTCTGAAGGTCGAGTTACTGAGCTCACAACCCGACAAATAATCACTGAGGCAATTCCCCGATTATTGCGCGCCATCGAACTGCACAATAACGATACGGATTCTCAAGACAGTGCTCACTTGGTATCAAATAAAGCGACCATTTGGATTGGCCATGGTTTCGGAGGCGTTTTATTGTCTGCGGCATGGGCCCGCTTATCAAGCGCGCAGCGCTCGGCGAGCCGGATGGTCTTTTTTGGCTCGCGTCGACGTCTTCAAAGCTCTCATCGATGGGCGCGTCATTTTTCTAAATTATTTTTGCATCCAATGATTGCTAAGCTAATTGATTGGCATCAAGCTTTTCCTGCCAAGTTTTTGAGGCTGGGCTCTTCTGACGAGAACACCGACTGGTATCACTGCTATGCTAAATGGATGAATGAAGAGCAATGGCTCGACCCAGAAGATAATTTTGATTATGGTTTGGCGCTCAAGAGTCACCCTGTGCCACCGACTTTACACTTTGCAGGCAAGGCAGATACCGTATTTGCTGATATTCAAGATATAAGAGGTTTTATCGACGAGCTAGGTCCACATGATGCCAGGCTATTGGTGTTAGGCAATATCGGGGAAACAACTCAGCAATATGATCACCTTTCAATGCTGATCCACCCTTCTGCTGAAAATGATGTGTTTAGCTTTTTGGATCAATGGTTGCTTGAGCAAGCTGGGTATCCACTGAGGGTCGAGGAAGATGTGCTTAGCCCAAGTGATGGGAATGATGCCTTTGCGGAAGCTAAGCCGCTTAGTGAGACAGATGCAGTAGAGCCATTAGCGGCAGCATCTTACCTAGAAGAAGATGACAGCCAAAATGAAAGTGCTTCTTCAAGCGAAGAGACCATTATCCTTTGTGCCTAATGTAAAGTTTAATCATTTATTCCGTTAATTCTCTAAATGGCCAGGCGAATAGTGTTGGCTATCTCGCTACCTTTTATACTCTTTCGACTACACAGTTTAATTAATCTTAATGGATGATTGGGCCATTAAGTATCGATTTGAATTTGATAAGTTGAGCCTAATTTAGTATTGTTAAGCCATATTATTTTGCCATTATAGGGCTGCAGAGGTTTTTTATGTCTTCATCTCGGCAAGTTGTGATTGGTTTATTGTTAGTTCAGCTAATTTTTATAGGTAGCCCCCAAGCTTCTGAGCTAGACCCTTTCGAGCCTGTAAATCGAAAAGTTTTCGCATTTAATGAATTTCTTGACCGATGGTTAGTCAAGCCTGTGGCTAAGGCATACCGGTGGTCTACACCCAGTATGGTAGATCAAGGTGTGAGTAATATTTTTTATAATATTGCTGAGGTTAGGAATGGCGTGAATAGTTTACTGCAGGCCGACTTGTCAAATTCGGGAAAATCTTCAGCGCGGTTTTTGATAAATACAACGGTTGGACTATTAGGTCTTTTTGATGTTGCATCACATTGGAAACTTGAGTCTGAAAAAGAAGACTTCGGCCAAACACTT
>CALCNB010000366.1 GCA_937897785.1 uncultured Cellvibrionales bacterium
CTTGTTATCATTTTTTGATTTGGTAACAGAGTCATTGACATTAATGGCTGGAATTTTAAGTGTGCCAGCTTCTAACATTTCCTGTAAGCGATGAACGCCAGTGGTAGTTTCTTCTGTTACGCCGTGAATTTTATCGAGCATTGCTGGGTATTTTTCATGTAACACTAAAGTTAAATCGCCGCCATCATCTAACACCATATTGGCATCCCATGGTTGGCCGTCTTTTAATATTGTTTGCTCGATGCACCATTCATACTCTTCTTCAGTTTCACCCTTCCAAGCAAAAACTGGCACGCCAGCCGCTGCGATAGCCGCTGCTGCATGATCTTGAGTAGAGAAAATATTACAGGAAGACCAGCGAACTTCGGCGCCTAATGCGACTAAAGTTTCGATTAAAACGCCGGTTTGAATAGTCATATGTATGCAGCCAAGAATTTTTGCACCGGCTAATGGTTGTTGTTCAGCATACTCATGGCGCAACGCCATTAAGGCTGGCATTTCTGATTCTGCTATTTCTAATTCTTTACGACCCCATTCAGCCAGTGCAATATCGGCAACTTTGTAATCTGTACTCATAGCTATATCCTAATCAATGTGTATTTAACGTAATAAAAAATCTTCTTGGTTTACGCCTGAGTTGCTGCGATTAAGGCGTCAACTTTATCGGTTTTCTCCCAGCTAAAGGCGGTGAAGGTTTCTGATTTAGCCTCGCCGCCTTCATGCCAATGGTAGGTGTGTTCAAATGGTTCGCGACCAAAATGGCCATATGCTGCTGTTAATTGATACATGGGGTGTTGAAGATCTAAGCTGTTGGTAATGCCATAGGGGCGAAGGTCAAAGGTACTTCGAATGGCAGCAACTAGCTTACTGTCATCAACTTTGCCGGTGCCAAAGGTATTGACTGATATTGATGTCGGCTCGGCAACGCCAATTGCATAAGAAACTTGAATTTCACAACGATCAGCGAGCCCGGCAGCCACTACGTTTTTGGCGACATAGCGTCCTG
>CALCNB010000367.1 GCA_937897785.1 uncultured Cellvibrionales bacterium
CTTGCCGGCGAACAGTGAGGGGGCGGGATATGCTGCCGCCTCGACCGAGGGCCAGCTCAGTCAGCAAGGCAGCATGGCTTTAGCGGAACCGACGGTTGCCTATCACGGCACTGCAAGTCATTCATCGTCAAGTTATCCCGTTGCCAGTCATTATTCATCGACGGCTTCTCAGGGTGGGGGGTTTTCAGCGAACCATCAGCAGCTTTACGGTACTGAATCCCCAAGCTCCGCTGCCGCCGATGCGCTGGCCAGACCGGCTGAAGACGGTGAAATTCCGCCGCTGGGTTTTGCTATTGCACAGTTGAAGGGTATTTATATTTTAGCGGAAAATGCCGAGGGCTTAATTGTTGTCGATATGCATGCCGCCCATGAGCGCATCACCTATGAGCGCATGAAGACGGCGCGCGATGACAGTGGTATTCAGGCTCAGCCATTATTAGTGCCGGTTAGCTTATCGCTCAGTGAAAAAGAAGCCGACTGCGCCGAAGAGGCCAGTGAGTTATTTTTAAATTTGGGTTTTGAATTGCAGCGGGTGGCCGCCGAGTCGATGATTATTCGACAGATACCGGTATTTTTAGCCTCTGCCGATGCCGAGCTGTTAGTCCGTGATGTGATTGCCGACTTACTGCAATACGGCAGCAGCGATCGCATTTTAAATCACATCGACGATATTTTATCGACCATGGCTTGTCATGGTTCAGTGCGTGCCAACCGTCGTCTCTCCATACCTGAGATGAATGCCTTGCTGCGCGACATGGAGCGTACCGAACGCAGTGGCCAGTGCAATCACGGCCGGCCGACCTGGACAGCCATGAGCCTAGCCGAGCTCGATAAGTTATTTCTACGTGGCCGTTAATTCCCCAACACTGCCGCCGGCGATTTTCTTAATGGGCCCGACCGCCTGCGGCAAAACCGCATTGTCTGAATCGATTGCCCAGCATTTTCCGGTTGAAGTGATTAGCGTTGACTCGGCGTTGATCTATCGACAGATGAACATTGGTACGGCCAAGCCCGACGCTGATTTTCTCGCTCGTTTACCGCACCACTTAATTGATATCCGTGATCCGGACCAGCGCTATTCGGCGGCTGATTTTCGTCGCGATGCGCTGCCCTTAATGGCGGATATTACCGCGCGTGGTCATATCCCTTTGTTGGTGGGCGGCACGATGCTGTACTTTAAAGTATTGTTGGAAGGTATTGCCGAGCTGCCGCCTGCCGATGCCGCTATTCGCCAACAGATTTTATCGGATGCCGAACAGCTGGGTTGGCAGGCTATGCATCAGCGTTTAGCGGCGGTTGATCCCAGCACCGCAGCGGCCTTACATCCGAATCACTCGCAACGGATTCAACGGGCTTTAGAGGTGTATTACAGCAGTGGTGAAACGCTCAGCAGTCACCAAGCGCGGCAGCAGCTTGAAGCCTTGCCGTATCGCGTTGCGCAGCTGGCCCTGTGGCCGGCGGAGCGCAGCGAGCTTCACGCCCGCATCGCACAGCGTTTCGACCAGATGTTACAGCAGGGCTTGGTGGATGAACTGCGTGCTCTGCGACAAAATTTTGATTTGCATCCCGACATGCCCTCAATGCGATCAGTGGGGTATCGGCAAAGTTGGGACTTTATTGAGCGGCGCATCAGCGAGCAACAACTCCGCGAGCAAGGGGTAGCGGCTACCCGCCAGTTGGCTAAGCGGCAGCTCACTTGGTTGAGAAAATGGCCCCATTTGCATCGTTTAAGTGCTAATTTTGATCAAGATCAGGCAACTAGCCATTGGCTTGAGATAAGTTTACAAAAAATTTCTAAACTACTTCAGGAACTTAACGGCTAATTGTGGTCGAAACGTGTATACTGGACCGGTGGAATGCTTGGTACGATGGTGATGGATGCGATTAATTGCGATTATTGTTATGTTATACCGTAATGGCCGCATCGATTAACGTCAGGCGAAGCAGTTTTTTTAGACCGTACGGCGACACGCTATTCTGTCTTATTGACAGTAGTCTGATTCGCGATTTACGCGTATACAGTTTAGACACGGGTAATTGCTGGCACGAAACTGGACCGAGTTGGTCCCGACCGCAGTTGGTCAAGGTTTTGCTGAGAAAACCCCACCTATTTATTGAAGCTTTTCTTCTTTTAACCCATTTGGGAGATCATCATGTCTAAAGGGCACAGCCTACAAGACCCTTACCTTAATTTGCTCCGTAAAGAGCGCATTCCGGTATCTATTTTTCTCGTTAACGGCATTAAATTGCAGGGCCAAATAGAGTCCTTCGATCAATTCGTTATTTTGCTAAAGAACACGGTCAGTCAGATGGTGTACAAGCACGCGGTATCGACGGTGGTGCCTGGCCGAAATGTTCGTTTACCAATGCAGCACCCTCCCGGTGACGATGATGAGCCGAGTAGCAGCGATTAAGCCAGTATTTGTTGCTTGATAGTTTTACGCTTAACGGTTAGCCGCGGGTCACGTCTTGTTTTTTGATCGTCACGACAGTGGCGAGCGGGTATTATTAGTGCACTGTGAATTTAGTGCAGGGTCTTCATTCGTCCACAGTAATGCTACCCACCCATCGTCGGATCCCAAGTCGCCGATACCGTCAGCTCCAACCCTAGATGCGACGGATGTCGATAGTCGCTATGCCGCCTGTCCCGAGGAGTTTGCTGATCTTGCGCGTTCTGCGGGGCTTGAGGTGGTCGCGTTAATCACCACTCGGCGAGCCAAGCCAACCCCTAAATTTTTCATTGGCAGCGGCAAGGTTGACGAAATTAAGCATTGGGTCGAGCATGAAAAAGTCGATGTTGTGATGTTTAATCATGGTCTAAGTCCGTCTCAAGAGCGTAATTTAGAACAGGCACTGTGCTGTAAGGTGATTGACCGAACTGGCCTGATTCTTGATATTTTTGCTCAGCGAGCCCGTAGTCATGCCGGTAAATTGCAGGTTGAATTGGCGCAGTTACAGCACATTTCGACCCGCTTAGTGCGGGGTTGGACGCACTTAGAGCGGCAGAAAGGCGGTATCGGTATGCGCGGGCCGGGTGAGTCGCAGCTTGAAACCGACCGCCGTTTACTGCGCGAACGGATCCAGTGGATCAACCGCCGGTTGGCAAAAGTGAATGCCCAGCGGCAACAGGGGCGACGCGCACGGCAGCGGGCTGAATTGCCGACCATTGCTTTAGTCGGCTATACCAATGCCGGCAAATCGACCTTGTTTAATTGCCTGTCGACCGCCGAGGTGTATGCCGCCGATCAGTTATTTGCCACCCTAGATCCGACCTTAAGGGCTATTGATTTGCCGCGGTTTGGCAAAGTGGTGCTAGCCGATACGGTGGGTTTTGTTCGGCATCTGCCGCATCAGTTAGTGGCCGCCTTTAAAGCCACCTTAGAAGAAGCGGCTGAGGCGGATTTGCTATTACATGTCGTTGACGCTTCGGCCGAGGATGTTGCCTTAAATATCCATGCGGTTGATGAGGTGTTAGCTGAAATAGGGGCTGGCGATATACCGGTACTGCAGGTGATGAATAAAATTGACTGCCTTGCGTCGACTCAGCCCCACAGCGATTACACGGCTGAGCAAGGCATCGCTTCACGCGTGTGGTTGTCGGCACACAGTGGCGACGGAGTCGAGGGTCTGATGGCGGCCATTGCTGAGCGTCTAGGCGGCGCTTTTTGGCAAGGCACTTTAGCCTTAGCTGCCAGTCAGGCCAAGCTTAGGGCGCAGTTATACTCAGTGGGCGCGGTGACG
>CALCNB010000368.1 GCA_937897785.1 uncultured Cellvibrionales bacterium
CAATACACACCACATCGCCTTTATTCACTGATTGGCCAATAGTAATAAAGGCCGGTGACTCGGGTGACGGTGATTGATAAAAAGTGCCGACCATGGGTGAGCAAATGGCATGGCCTTCAACCGGTGTAGGCGTTGTTAGCGGCTCATCGTCAGCTGCTGCTGGAGTCGCTACAGCCGGGGCAGGCGTTGCAGCGGCAGGCGCAGGGCTGGGCGTAATATACTGAGGCGCAGCAACTACAGTGCCACCACGGCTAATCCTTACCGATTCCTCACCCTCTTTAATCTCGATTTCTTGAACGTTGGACTCTTCCAACAGCTCGATTAATTTTTTTACTTTTCTGATATCCATACGGTTCTCTCTTGAGTTTGCTTGCTCTTCTTTAACAGACTGCGCCAGTCTTTGAGTCGATTTAGCTATTTAGCTGTTCGATGGCCGCTGCCAGACCGAGCTCATAACTGTATGCGCCAAGGCCGGAAATAACGCCAACGGCGATATCTGATAAGTAAGAGGTATGTCTAAAATCTTCTCGGGAATAAATGTTAGATAGGTGCACTTCAATGAACGGCACTGCAATCCCAAGTAAGGCATCGCGAAGGGCAATGCTGGTGTGGGTCAGTGCGGCGGGGTTTATAAGAATGAAGTCTGTTGTTCCGCGAGCAGCGTGGATTTGCTCAACCAATTCAGCCTCAGAATTGCTCTGAAAGTTCTTCAGCTTAACCCCTTTCTCTGAAGCGATGCTGCCGAGCTTTTGATTGATAGATGCCAGCGTATCAGTGCCGTATTGGTCAGGCTCGCGCGAGCCTAGCAAATTTAAGTTGGGGCCATGAAGTAATAGTATTGTCGCCATCTTCGCTAAAAATCCCCAATAATTAAGTCAAGAGACGATAAAATACCCAAGACTGTGAAGGGGGCTATCCTAGGGATTTGTCGACTGAAATGCAAATAGTAAATCTTTATTTAGGCGATTTTAGCAACAATTAACCATTTTTTGCTTAATTTAAAAGGCTTAAATGTGATTTGAAAGCACATTATCAAGACTTATTTGCTGGGATTGGACGGGATAACATAAGCCAGCCTCTGCACAGCCTTGATACTTGATCAATAAATAACCTTTTTTGTCGGGTTCTGATTGTTTGGCCAGTGCCATTAAACTGCTTATTTTGATGCTTGCTGTGGCTTGGTGATAGTAAACCTCGACTGGGCCAAAGTAGTCGTCATGGGTTTTTAGGCCGGTATTTAACAGCAGTTGATCGGTGATCAACCCTGCAGCGCTTGCCGCTGGATGGGCCTCATCGAGGTACCTCAACTCAAATGCGTGACGGTAGAGGTAATAGTTAGGCGCAATGACCCAGATTAAATCAAGTTGCGCTTCACTGGCTTGTATATCCAATTGAAATGCCTCCTCGACGGCGAGAAATGCTTGACTAGGTTGATCCAGCGCGCTGTTATTTGGACTCGTTGCGACACTATTATTAATAGCGTGGCTTTGCTCGGCGATGACCGAAGCATTGCTCAAGCAGAGACTCATGACTAAAATAGTCTGTAGTCGTAAGTTTTGCAGATATTTCGAGTAACGTATCATGCTGGGTTCGCCTAAAAATTTGCCTGTTAATAGTTTAGAAGAGAATGTCTGTGCCGGTCATCTTTTTGACCCTAGTAACTGTCAATAATTCCCTCTCTTGTGCTGAATCAACACCTTAGATGAGTCAGCGGTGCTATAGTATCTATAATTATTTTTGAACATCAGGATACAAAAACGGAGCAATTATATGGCAACAAAGCATTGGCTGGGACTTTTATTCACAACCGTTATAGTTGTGGCAGCGTATAGATTTTGGGGTTCCTCTGAAACCCAACCTGCTGATACCGTAAAGGCTGAATCGCCCAAGATAATCATTACTGAGGCCTATCTCAATTTACCGCCGCCAAGCCATTCCACTACTGCTGCCTATTTACAGATAGCTAACCTCGATAAATCATCGATCACGATTACGGGCTTTGATTCGACGAAGGCGACTAGGGTCGAATTACATGAGCATATTCATGCCGATGGGATGATGAAAATGCGTGAAGTGGATCAAATAACCTTGGCGGGCATGCAAACAGAAGTGTTTAAGCCGATGGGTTATCACTTGA
The DNA here is from genome assembly GCA_937897785.1 of uncultured Cellvibrionales bacterium. Lineage (GTDB taxonomy): Bacteria > Pseudomonadota > Gammaproteobacteria > Pseudomonadales > UBA7434 > UBA7434. The sequence continues at coordinate 2,138 of CALCNB010000368.1, forward strand.
TGGTTTTTGGTCTTGCGGATGATGTAGTGGCCGGCCAGAGTGTCGATTTTACTGCAACCATGGCATCAGGTGAACGTATCCTTTTTCAAGCACAAGCGCGCGGATTACAGTAATTTCTCGCTAAGTAAATAGAGACCCGTGATGAATCTTACAGAGCGATTAAAAATTCAGCAGGAAGATCTTGTCGAGTGGTGGCAAAATGGCATTCTACCGCGCTTGCTGGCCGGAGTTTTGCTGGTGTATTTACTTGCCAGTTTCGTGTTAGCGTTCTCATGGTCGCGAGAGCCTGCCCTGTTTGATCTCGCAGCGACGCTCGAGCAATATACAAGTGACTCCGCTCAGCCTGTGGTAATAGGTACAGCGACCACCGTAAGTTTAATTCACGTGGCGGAAACGATACTGGATAAACCCGGCGGTTTTTTATCGAATGATATTACGCTACCTGGCGCGGTATTAGATAATATTCCTAGTTGGGAATTTGGTGTTTTGGTTCAGTTGCGTGACTTAGCTCGTGCCATGAGAGAGAGCTTTAGTCGCTCCCAGTCGCAGTCCACTGAAGATGTCGATTTAGCCATCGCTGAACCGCGGTTTAATTTTGATAATCAAAGCTGGATTTTGCCGCGTTCTGAAGATGAATACCGAGACGGCATTCGCTATGTTGAGACCTATTTAAATCGCTTGTCTCAAGCAGAGCAAAGTAACGCTCAATTTTTTTCGAGAGCGGATAATCTCACTGTGTGGCTAGCGACTGTAGAGACACGCTTGGGTAGTTTGTCTCAGCGACTCAGCGCCAGTGTTGGCCAGCGCCGTTTAAATATCGATTTGGCCGGCGATGCTATGGCAAGACGATCGACTGCTGTGTCCGCCGACCAAGAAATAAAAACGCCTTGGCATCAAATTGATAATGTCCTGTATGAATCAAGAGGCACGACTTGGGCGTTAATTCATTTTTTGACAGCGATTCAGTATGATTTTGCTGACGTGTTAGAAAAGAAAAATGCCCGCGTCAGTTTGCAGCAGATTATTCGTGAGCTCGAAGCAACTCAGCAAACCATCTGGAGCCCCGTTGTTTTAAATGGTAGTGGTTTTGGCCTGTTTGCCAATCACTCACTGGTCATGGCATCGTATATTTCACGAGCTAATGCGGGAATTATCGATTTGAGAGAATTATTAGCGAAAGGTTAAGCCATTTTGACTGCCTTTGAGTTAAACTATCTTTATTTAGCGCTATTGCGGACCGACAAAAAATTTCACACTGCGCAGTCGACTATTATAATTAATGATAGTTAGACTGATTTTATTAGTAAAAAAAGGTACAGGACAGTGACTCAGAATACAGATGATTTACGTATAGAAAGAACCATGGAATTATTGCCGCCAGTCGCATTGATGGAGCGATTCCCAATCAGTGATGCGGCTTCAGAAACCGTTTTTTCCTGTCGTCAATCGATTCATAATATGCTTTATGATCAAGATGATCGTGTACTGGTTGTTGTTGGGCCTTGTTCGATTCACGATGTCGATGCAGCCATAGATTACGCGCAGCGATTAATGGCTTTGCGTGAGCAGTATGCCGGTGAGTTGGAAATTGTCATGCGGGTGTATTTTGAAAAGCCTCGCACCACGGTTGGCTGGAAGGGTTTGGTTAACGATCCCAATATGGATGGCAGTTTTCAGATCAATGATGGCTTGCGAATCGCGAGGCAGTTGCTCAGCCAGATCAATGATTTGGGTTTGCCGACAGCCGGCGAATTTTTGGATGTGATCTCGCCACAGTATGTCGCTGACTTTATGAGTTGGGGGGCGATTGGTGCGAGAACCACTGAATCGCAAGTGCACCGTGAATTATCGTCTGGGCTTTCATGTCCTGTTGGCTTTAAAAATGGGACTAACGGCAGTATTCAAATTGCCATCGATGGCATTGGTTCAGCTAACAACCCGCACCATTTTTTATCCGTTACTAAATTTGGCCATTCAGCAATTATTAAGACTAAAGGCAATAAAGATTGTCATATTATTTTACGCGGTGGCGCAGACCAGCCCAATTATGAGGCTGAATTTGTCAATGATGCATCAACAAAGCTTGCCGCAGCGGGCGTAGTCGATAAAGTAATGGTTGATTTTAGTCATGCTAACAGCGCTAAGCAATATAAACGTCAGCTGGATGTTTGCACGGATGTTGCAGCGCAAATATCATCGGGTAATGACGCATTGTTTGCGGTTATGGTCGAAAGTCATCTGGTTGAAGGGCAGCAAAAAGTCGTCGCTGGTGAACCGCTCACTTATGGTCAAAGTATTACCGATGCTTGCATAGGTTGGGATGATACCGAAACGGTTATGGCTGAGCTTGCCGAGGCGGTATTGGCGCGACGGGCATTAAAAGCCAAGTAGCCACCTTTACTTTGGTAATAAAAAGAGTAGATTTTGATGTCTGACTTCACGGGCAAAGTGGTATTAGTAACGGGCGGTAGTCGAGGGCTTGGCAAAGCGATGTCACTCGGTTTTGCCGAGCAAGGCGCCACTGTTATTATAGTCAGCCGCAAGCAAGACAGTTGTACTGCGCTAGCCGAGCAGATTGTTCAGGCTGGCGGTCAAGCGGTGGGTATTGCTGCTAATACCGGTAAAACAGACGATATCGATGCGCTTGTGAGACAGCTTAAGGCAGATTATGCTCGCATTGATTTACTGATTAATAATGCAGGCACTAATATTGCCCTAGGTCCATTAACAGACTTAAGCCCCGAACAGTTTGATAAAATGTTCCAAGTAAATCTTCGCGGTCCTTGGTATTTAGCTTCTCGCATTGCACCGATAATGGCAGCTACTGGCGGCGGCAGTATCATCAATATTCTCTCGGTCGCAGCATTAAGACCACCAGCCTACAATGGTTTTTATGCAGCAACCAAATCCGGTTTAGAGGCGATAACTAAAGTGATGGCGCAAGAGTGGGCCAATGACAAGATTCGCGTTAATGCGATCGCGCCAGGCCCTTATCGTTCAGACTTGGTGGATTCCAGTATCGCCGCTATTCCTGGTTTTGAAGAGGGTATGCGCGATTCTACTTTATTGAAGCGCATTGCAGAAACCGACGAAATATTAAAGCCAGTCTTTTACCTAGCCTCAGACGGAAATATTACTGGCACTACCTTGATCGCAGATGGCGGCTTAACTGCCAGCTAATCTTGATCAGTATGATGCGGGTAGGAAATTAAATTTCTATCGCCGCATAACCGACTGAATCATCAGCGGCTAAAAGTTTACCCAGTTGTTCCAGCTGATGACTGCCATTGCCTAGGCAGTAACTAAGCTGTTTGGCCCAAAGATAAAAGCGATGAATGGGGTATTCAACATCAGCGCCGATACCCGCATGTAAATGCTGCGCGGTGTGAATAACACGGTGTGCACCATCACAAGCCCACCATTTAGCAGCGCGAATTTCAGCCTCCGCAGGTAAGCCCTCACCTAAGCGCCATAGCGCAAGCCAGAATGTTGATCGCATCGCTTCGACGTCGATATAGCTATCAGCCATACGCATAGCGAGTGCTTGAAAACTGCCAATAGGCACACCAAACTGCTCACGCTCACTGGTATAGGTAGCAGTTCTTCGCATCGCCTCTTCGCAGATACCGGTTTGCATCGCGCACTGCCCGACATTAGCATACTGTTCTAGCCAATGAATAATCGCTGGCGCTTGACCCTCTGCACCCAGTAAAGCATCGGCGTTGACCGTTACATCGCTGAGCGATAAGGCTGCACTCCATGGGCCGAGCAAACTAATTTCTTGAGCCTGTATGCTAACGCCTGACGCTTGGCTATCAATAATAAAAATACTGCTATTGCCGCTAGCATCAGTCGCAGGCACCAAAATAAAATTGGCAACCGCCCCGTCTTGTACGCAGTCAAGTGAACCTGTTAGCGCCCAACCATCGTCACTTTTCGTTGCGCTAACACCTTGTTGAATAGCAGTAGGCATGGCGATCTCGCTAATAGCTGCTGTTAACTTTAATTCACCAGCCGCCAACGGGCTTAAATACTGCTGTTGTTGCGCTTCGGTGCCAAATTCTATAATTGGCATAGCGCCTAAAACTAAGCTTGAAAATAATGGGATTGGCGCGACTCGTCTTCCTTGCTCTTCAAGCACTAGGCAGGTTTCAATCAAACCTAGGCCGGCACCGCCGCAGTGCTCAGGGATACCAATACCCAACAAGCCTTGCTCGGCAAGTGTGGTCCATAAGCTGTCGTCATAAGCTTGATCAGTGCGAGAAAATTCAAGTTGAAATGCATCGGTGGATCGATCGGTGAAAATCTGATAAGCCAGTTCGCGGATGGCAACTTGATCCTCAGAGAATGAAAAATCCATACTGTATACCTCGTTATGATATTGCTTCAATAGTGGTCAGCAGTTTATGCGGTCGTTTAGCCACGCTTCATAAATTGCAAATTTTTGGTGTAACATAATTTATCTGCAGGGGGGTTCTCTAAAAATAAACCCCGATAAAAAACCGTTGTTAATAGCTCAGTAAGCTCGGCATGATCAATATCTTCTTGATGCAGACGCGTATCTAAATTAATAAAATAGTCGCGTAACATCATCTCGCCGCTGCTGGCTAAGGTATAAATCACTAAAAATGCTTGATGCTGATCGAACTTCGCCTCTGGGAATAGCTTTGGCATTAATTGAACCAACCAATTAAGCTGTTCCATATAACCTCGGCGAATGGCGTCGGCAAATTCCTTATCTTCATCGGCCATTTGCAGTAAACAGCGCATTAAACCTGGCCGTTGAGCATAACTATCAACGACGAGGCTAAAATGCGCATGCATCCGGGCGTACCAATCACCGCGAGGGACGCCTTTTTCAATGACATCAACATTTCTGGCTTCTGCAATGTAGTCACTGAGTACTTCTAGTGTAAGGCTCTTTAAGTCTTTGAAATAGTGATAAAAAAGGCCTGCAGCCACACCTGCTTCAGTGGTCACATCGTGAATTCTCATGCCGTGATAGCCGGTTTGCTCCATCACAGTCATTGCTGCTCGTTTGAGCTTGGCGCGGGCCACCTCACCACGGGCACTTAATTTCTTATCGCTAAGGCTAGATACGGCGTCTGTTGATTGTTTTGGCGGCATATTGGGCCTAAAAGCTCAGTTAATGTTCCTTCGATAGGCAAACAATAGTTGAAATTGAATTTAGTTTCAACTATTGTTTGCATCTTGGCCTTATGTTTTGCTAAAAAAGCCCGTTGCGGTGGTAAATTTTTAATTCTATACAGGTGATTGACCCATGTTTGTTGAATATACCGATGATCAAAAAGCCTTACGCACCCGTTTACGTAAGTATTTTTCAAATTTAATTAAGCCTGAATATAAAGAGGAACTTCGCTCTGCCGAAGGCGGTGATCTTTATAAGTCTCTGATTAGACAAATGGGTAAAGATAATATGTTGGCCCTTGGCTGGCCAAAAGAATATGGCGGTGCTGGCTTAACGCCGACTGAGCAGTTGATCTTTTTTGAAGAAGCGCTGCTGGCCTGTGCGCCCGTGCCGTTCGTGACTTTAAACACGGTAGGCCCTGCGGTCATGGATCATGGCACAGAAGAGCAGAAGAAGCGTTTTTTACCCCTAATTGCTGCGGGCGAAATCCATTTTTGTATTGGTTACACCGAGCCTTCAGCAGGGACTGATTTAGCGTCTCTCCAAACCGCAGCAGTCAAGCAGGGCGATGAGTATATCGTTAATGGCAACAAGGTTTACACCAGCGCAGCTGAAGCCGCAGATTATGTTTTCCTAGCGGCCCGTACTGATCCAGAGGCAAAAAAACATAAAGGCATATCGGTGTTATTGGTTGACACAAAAGATCCTGGCTTTGATTACGGACCGATTCGAACCGTTGGCGGAGTGAGAACTAATGTCTCTTACTACACTGATGTACGTGTGCCTACCGACATGATTATTGGTGAAGAAAATAAAGGCTGGCCACTTATTACTTCACAGTTAAATCACGAACGAGTCGGCTTAGCAGCGTGGGGCATTCAAGGCTGGAAGGTGTATAAGCTGACTTTGGACTGGGCTAGAAAAGAAAAAACTGCGGATGGCCAACGTATTATTGATAACCCATCGGTTCAGCGAAATTTAGCGGAAGTTTACGCGATGTTAGAGGCGATGCGAGTGATGAATGCTCGGATGTCATGGAAACTGGATCACTCAGATATTGATCCCGTATTACCCTCGGCTTTAAAGGTTTACTCGACCGAAGCTATGATCACTATTTGCCAGAAGTTGATGGATATCGTGGGTCCACATGCGCTTATCCGTTCGACCAGTCCAAGCGCCGTATTGTTGGGCGATCTCGAGCATGAATACCGAAGAAGTACGATCAATACCTTCGGTGGTGGTGTTGTAGAGGTGCTTCGTGGCTTGGTCGCTAATTTTGGTCTGGGCATGCCTAGGCACCGTTAATAACTGAATGGTTATTAAGGAGAAGAGGGGGTTAAGTTTATCCAATACCTGCCAGTAGTTGATATCCAAGCCATGAGTGGGCTACGAATCGTCGCCTGCGTGAATACCCCCAGTCCTTGGAGTTTGGCGGCAAGAGCATTATTTGATTATAAGCAGTTGCCCTACCAACTCGGTGAGCAGATCATTGCTGATGAAAATCGCGATTTGAAAGCATGGACGGGCCAAAATAGCGCCCCAGTCGTAGCTTACCGTTCATCTAGCTATCAAGAAAAAATAGCCACTACCGCGGAAGCTATTACCCTTTTAGCCGAACGCCTTGAACCTCGACGACCACTGATTCCATCTGACCCACAGCAGCGCGCTTGGATGTTTGGTTTATTGCAGGCCCTTGCTGGGGAGGATGGCTTCGGATGGAATCGACGACTCATGTCGCTGAGCATGGCGGGTGTCGATAAGTTGCCAGATAATATTCGCAGTATGGCGTTGAAGTATGACTACAGTGACAGCTTAGCGGCAGTTGCCGAACAGCGTGTTGCTGAGATACTGCAATTATTCTCACAGACCTTAGAACAGCAACAAGCGCGAGGCAGTGATTTTTTGGTGGGCGATGCGCTTACCGCCCTCGACCTATATTTTGCAATTTTTATTGGCATTATGTACCGCCCGTTGAGCGACAAATATTTGCCAATACCCAGCGCAATGCGTGCGGGTTATGAGCTACCGAGTGAGCTTCTAGATGCCGCAATTCAGCCTAATATCTATACCCACCGCGATCGGATTTTCCAACAGTTTTTAACCCCATTTATGGCCTATTAGTGAGTCATTCAGCTTAGATAGTTAGTCAAAAAAAGTTTTCACTAAACTGCGATACTCGTTAGCCGAGAGTCTTGGCCCGTATTGTGTGACCACTTTTGCCGCAGCAGCGCTAGCAAATTCGCCGCCACGCTGGTGATTGATTCCCTGGCTAAGACAATAGAGAAATGCGCCGGCAAACATATCGCCGGCTCCATTGGTATCAATTGCCTCAACCTCAATACCATCGATGGCAATCAGTTCTTGACCATCATAAATAAGCGCGCCTTTAGCACCGAGTGTGATAACGAATTGGTCGGCGACTAGTTTGATTTTTTCAACGGCTGCCGGTAGATCAGATACTTGTGCAAAGCTGAATGCTTCTTCTTGGTTGCAAAACACTAAATCCACTTTGCCGCCCATTATCTCTTTTACCCCATCACTAAAGTTTGCAATGATGCCAGGATCAGAAAAACTTAAAGCAACTTTAGTATCATTCTTTTGTGCGATTTGACGCGCCTCTATTGCTGCAGCACGACCACTGTCAGAAGTAACGAGGTAGCTTTCGATGTAAAGGTACTGTGAGTCTGCAATGGCATGAGGGTCTATTTCACGGACCGATAACTCGGCACTGATACCCAAAAAAGTATTCATTGAGCGTTCAGCATCAGGCGTGATTAATATTAGGCACTTACCGGTGACGCCAGACTCTAGCGTCGCTGATGGAATGTCGACACCTGCTGCATGCATATCTTGCATATAAAAATGGCCATTCTCGTCATCAGCGACCTTGCCGCTAAAGAAACATTTACCGCCAAAATAGCTACTGGCGATAATGGTATTGCCAGCAGAACCACCACTGGCTCTCGAGGCTTGAATTTGATGGCTTTGCAAATAAGTTAATAGCTCGGCTTGTTTCGCTTCATCGACTAAGGTCATCATGCCCTTGTCGACGGCCATGGCGGTTAGATCATTATCAGTGACTTCCAGCTCGGTATCGACTAATGCGGCACCCATGCCATAAACGTGATATTTTTTCATCGTATTCTTGTTTTTCTCCAGTTCTGCTAACTAAGCTCGGGGGCGTCTATCGCGTGATAGCCGCTGGTTGAAACGATTTTTTGCAATATTGTGTATATTGGTTAACGGCTTAGCCGGCGTTAGTAAACACAAGCTATTACCTTAATTTGCAATAGTGTTTAAAGCAAGCTAATTTGTTATTGGAGTAAGTTCTGTCATTGATCGTAGAAGATCAACTATTATTCGATGTGGATAAAAAATTTAGAGATTCGATAAAATAAAATGGGATGGGTTAAAATACCGTGATGGATTTACGTAATATGGTAGAGCAGTTGGCATCGTATCGAGCTAAAAAAGCGCTTTCACGTTTATGGCTAAAGCGTTCAGCTGTCGCTATTGTGATAGATCAAGCAACGACTGAACAGGCATCGCTGTTGCTGATTAAGCGTGCCGACAACGAACGTGATCCTTGGTCGGGTCATATGGCTTTTCCGGGTGGTCGCTATGAGCCGGGAGATAAAAACGGCTTAGCAACAGCAAAGCGAGAAATGCAAGAAGAAGTGGGTTTCGACATCGATCAACTAGTGGCTGATTCGGCTGCTTACGGAAGTATTGACGGTCAATGCATTGCAAGATTGTCCGATATTAAAACCAGCAGGCGAGTGACACCAAATGCGATGATCGTTTCACCGTATATTTTTTCGGTACAGAATA
>CALCNB010000369.1 GCA_937897785.1 uncultured Cellvibrionales bacterium
TTTCTCGCCGTAGCCAATGGTCTTCCCTGTTGAGTTTAAGGCAAATGTGAATAGCGCGCCACCTCTCTTTCCCTCAATTTCAAATTGACTATTATCCAGAGTTAGATCAATCTGAGCCGTTGCCGTTTCTTCAAACTGAAAAGACATTGATTGATATATAACTAGTGGTCTTGATGGATTAATCATCTTGCCATGCTGCTTCATTAATGGAACTAAGATATCGGGAAAACTTCTCGCTGAAAATTGAACATAATCGAGAGCAAACTGAGCGGCCAATGATTGGTTGCTTATCGGTTGACCAGTGATATCAATACCGACTAAATTTTTACCGGTTGAATTAGTAATAAAGTGCCTACCTTCTTTAGCCTCTGGTGGGTATTGTATGTCAACATCGGCGGCGAGCATGTCGATAAAGTCAAAGTGCATTGACTGGTATAAGCCCAGCCGACGAATAGATTCGGTAAACAGTAAATCACCCGGCACACAGAATCGCTTAGAGTCGTGGTCGTGAATGGGGTTAAAGTCACCGGCAATACCTTTAGCGAAATCACAGGCCTGCTGAGCACTAATGCGAACCGTATTACGGCCTATACTAGTAATAAATGGTTCTAAAAAATCAAACATATCAACGTTATCGGTGAATTGCTTTGCTTAATATTCGTTATTAAGCAAAGCGAGGCTTGGGTATGGGTGGCTGGTTCAGCCATTGCTGGGTTAAAAATTCGCAATTCGGCTAAAGAATTGCTAATAATTCTATCTCAAACACCAGTGCTTGGTAGGGACCTATTGCACCACCGGCACCTCGTTCACCGTAAGCCAATTGGTAAGGAATAAAAAGTTTCCATTTTGAGCCAACCGTCATTAGCTGAAGCGCTTCTGTCCAGCCAGCAATGACACCGTTCACTGGAAATTCAGTGGGTTCGCCACGGCTATAAGAGCTATCAAATTCATCACCATTAATAAGTGTGCCTTTGTAATGGGTTCTAACGGTTGAGCTGGCAGAAGGTTTTTCGCCATCGCTTGTTTGCAGAACTTCATACTGTAAGCCGCTATCAGTTACAGTAACGCCTTCTCGTTTGCCATTCTCGGCTAGAAAGTCTTCACCTTCTTGAGCAAATTCAGCGGCATTGGCTTCATTTTCTGCTGCCATAGCGGCTTGTATTTCTTGAAAGGCGGCATTGATAGCTTCGCCTTCAATCCGCGGTTGTTGGCCGTTGAAGCCGTCTTTAATACCTGCGATAGCTGCTGCTAAGGAAACACCGTTGAATGCCCCTTTTAATTGCTGGCCCATTTGCATGCCAACGCCATAAGACCCTTTTAATTCGGTGGTTGATAGATCGATATCTGCCATAGTTTTCTCTTTAAAATTGGATTAAATTGATAATGCCACATAAAATCAACTAGCCGATGAAAAGGCTGCTTTTCAGGCCGAGGCGATGATTTATAATGACTTGGCTTACGCTTGTCTGAATGAAGCTTGCACACTAACGAGCCGAGCATTATACGCAAGAAATGAAAATTTTCGACCCTAATTAGTCAGATTGTTTGCTTTTCAGTGGTGATTTGTATGATTGTTCAAATGGTTGAGTAAATTTATCCATCTACGACTCCCATTGTGCTCTGGTTAATTATCGCTCATCTCGACAGGCGATCGTTGGCTTATTATGGTCTAATACAGTCTCGTTCAACTGAGTAGCAAGGTACAGGATAAGCGTTATGATTTTGGAGTGATTATGGCAAACCGATTGACGCACATTAATGATCAAGGTGAGGCAACGATGGTCGACGTCAGCGCTAAGACGACGACGGTTAGATTAGCGAGTGCTAGGGCACTCGTTCAGTTGGGTTGTGAAGCTTTTCAACAACTACTTGATGGTACTCATACTAAAGGCGATGTGTTAGCCGTGGCACGGATCGCCGGTATTCAGGCGGCCAAAAAATGCAGCGATTTGATCCCTTTATGCCATCCGTTAATGCTTTCCTCAGCTAGTATTGAATTCACTCTGCACGAGCATGATTACTCAATCGAAATTATTTCATGTTGCAAAATCTCAAGCCAGACAGGTGTAGAGATGGAGGCATTGACCGGCGCCTCGGTAGCTGCTTTAACCATTTACGATATGTGTAAGGCTGTTGATAAAGCGATAGAGATCTCTTCCATTCACCTACTTGAGAAGTCGGGTGGTAAAAGCGGCGATTGGAGCCGCAGTGAGCATCAAGATGATTAAGTTATTATTTTTTGCCCGTATTAAAGAGCGACTCGGTAAAAGTGAAATGACCATTGATTTTGTGGCGAATCAATCCTTGCAAACTTTAACGCAAGGATTAATTGAAAAGCATGGTGATGAGTGGCAAATACTCCTCGAGCCCGATACGGTTTTTTCTTGTAATCAACGAGTTGTCGATCGCGATCTTATCGTCGCTGATGGCGATGAGGTTGCTTATTTCCCTCCAGTTACGGGTGGCTAATAGCGGTGAGTGATCATAATTCTGCTTTGCAGCACACTACTGCGGACATTCATATTCTTGTGCAGTCTGAGCCATTTGATCTGTCTGACGAAATGCTTCAGCTTCAGAACTCTGTTGATCAGCAGGATCAAGAGGTTGGGGCTATCAGTTCATTTACTGGTCAAGTTAGATCAGCTGAAGAAGATCAATCGGCTATGGATAAGAGCGGTCAACTACTTGCTTTGTCGATAGAGCATTATCCAGGCATGACTGAAAAAAGTCTTCTTGAAACCTGTCAGTTGGCCAATAAACGCTGGCCATTTAAAGCTTGTCGAGTACTTCATCGTGTCGGTTATCTTACCGTCGGACAACCTATCGTTTTAGTGCTAGTTGCTGCAAGTCATCGTGAGCAGGCGATGAAAGCCTGTGAATTTATTATTGACCATCTAAAAACGGCAGCACCTTTTTGGAAAAAAGCCATTTTTGAAAATACTGCCGAGTGGGTAGAGACAAAGTCTAGCGACCAATTAGCGATCAAGCGGTGGCAGGAATAAGGCTTTTACTGACTTAAATCAACATTGTTATTGTTTTGACAATCGGCTATTGTCTTTCTTTAAGTTAATGTTTTATTTATTTTCAATGTATTTTTTATTCATTGTTATATCAGGAGTGCTTGCTTTCCAAGCATTCAGACTAATGTCACAAGGATGGAGAGTCATGGACGAACCTATTAGACCTAAGATAAGTCAGCACCCAGAGATGGGTGAAGTAAAGCATGGTGATGAACTACTTGTAGTTAATTTCAATAGACCTATTCAACCAAGAGATCCTCTCTACGAATCTTTACAAAATCGTGTTGAAACAGGTATGATTGATGATCCATGGTATGATGATGAAGATGACGACGATGATAACGATGGAGACGTACCCGCATTAATTAAATGAGAAAACTATTTACAGCCGTCATGGCTGCAACGATGCTATTGCCTACCACG
>CALCNB010000370.1 GCA_937897785.1 uncultured Cellvibrionales bacterium
TTATTGTTGATAGATGTTGGGTTATTTATTGACTTAGCTCAAGAGCTGCCTGTGCTGCTTGAATATTTATCTGCAAGTAATTACGGATTGATTTTGCTGGTTAATAATGAGACTGATGATTTTATTGCATCCTCCATGGCTATAGGGGTTGATGACTATTATTTTGTTGGTCGTGCTTCAGAGTTGTTAACAGCCAAAATAAATGCTCAGTTTAGACGGTTGGATTCCGTGACTGTTGCTGGCGAGGAAGTGCGGGCGTATTCGAATGATAAAGCAAAGCTATTCCGCGAGCAGGCATTAGCTAAAGATGTCTTCGATCGTGTCACTGAAAAATACCATTATGATTTAAGCCTTATTGATGCGTGGCTTTCGCCAGCAGCTATATTTAATGGCGATATTCTGCTAAAAGCACCGATGCCAAATGGTGGTTTGATCGTATTGCTGGGTGACTTTACTGGTCATGGCCTTACCGCTGCCATAGGCGCTATGCCTCTGGCATCATCTTTTTATGCTATGGTCGCTAAAGGGTTTACCCTGCGAGATATTATTCATGAGCTAAATGAGAAGTTATATGCGTTGTTACCGCCACATATATTTTGCTGTGCTGCGGTCGTCCAATTTGATTTTGCACATGAGATAGCTGATATCTGGAATGGCGGCTTACCTGACGTGGTCATTCAGTCAAGCACTCGAGACGATTTAAAGCATATAGCCTCATCTCAACTGCCACTCGGCGTGGTGGACAATAGCCGATATCAGCTTCAAGTGAGTCGCCTGCAAGTGTCAGAGCATGATCGCGTTTGGTTGCTTTCAGATGGATTGTTAGAAGCGCGTAATACGCTAGGCGAGAATTTTGGTAGTGATCGTTTTTTGGCGGCGGTGCATGAGTCACGGCACAAAGCTTCGCCTATTGCTTGGGTTCAAAGTCAATTCGATCAGTTTAGTCAATCTTCGGATCAAGCCGATGACGTGTCATTGGTTCAAATTAGCATATTGTCTGAAATCAATTTTTTAGCTTTGCAGCCAACGTTAGACCCTTGCCGAGGTGCTGAGCATCCTTCGGCATGGCGTTTAAGCGTTAAAGTTTTTCCTGCCTCGCTAAAATATTCAGATCCGATACCTCAACTATTGCATCAGCTCATGGTGTTGCCGGCGATGCGTCGTTATAACCACTGCTTATTCACCGTGTTAACGGAGCTATACAATAATGCATTAGATCATGGTTTACTTCGCTTAGCTTCAGAATTAAAGTCAGGCGAGTCGGGTTTTGATTATTTTTATTCGCAGCGCAAGCACGCGCTGACCGCTTTACATTCAGGTTGGATTGAGCTTTCTATTGATTTTAATGCCGATAAAATGGGTGCTAGTATCCAGCTCGATGTTAAGGATTCGGGTGCGGGTTTTGATCTTTCTAAGTTAGCGATTGGAGAAAATTCACCGCGTATTATCTCTGGATTAAAGCAGCAAACTCAGGTCCATGGGCGGGGTATTGCCTTGGTTAGTTCCCTTTGCGAACGGTTAGACTATTTGGGATGTGGCAATCATGCTCGGGCATTTATGCAGCTAAGCTTTCAGTAGCACACAGCGAGCGAACGCTTTTATAGTCGTTTTATGAGTATGATTCATCGTGTGTATTGGCATTAACTCTGCGTATTGGCATTAACTATGCATTACAGTCTGTATTAGGATTACTGAGGCATTTTCAATGGCATCAATTTTGACATCAGCTCAACACATGGGGGTTAGTGGTCCTGAATCAATGCCAAGGAATAGACTAGATTCATTATCAAGTAAAACTGATAAAGCATTGTTTAATAATAGTTATTCTAAAAATATCGCTTCTGCGTCTCGTGATCATGAATCCTCAGCTGAGACTGACCCTTTGGCTCCAGCCGAGTATCGGGAATCAGAAAGATCAGCTGAGGTGGCTGATACTACTGGCAACTCTGTGCCGCCGGTCGGCAGGCAATTGCCTGCAGAAGAGGGCGAGCTTGGCCAAGCCTTGCGTTTGTCGAGTGACCAGAATGCTTTAACAGATGCTAAGCCGCTTAAATGGGCGGAGGGCTTACAGGCTAAAATGCCAATCAGCATGGGGCAGTTCTTTCAATCGTTCAGCTCATCGACGCCATCACCGATGTCGATCGATGCATTTGGGGCGGTATCTGCCAATGTTCCCTCAGGCTTGCAAGGGGGCTTGGCAACATTGCTGATTAACAGTAATGGCATGGCTGATATTGATCTAAAAGAATCT
>CALCNB010000371.1 GCA_937897785.1 uncultured Cellvibrionales bacterium
GGGGTTATTCAATAGAACATAGATACTGTTGTCGGTGCTATTAGCCTCTATGTCATAAGCTTGAGCGGGAATTGTGGCTATAAGGCACAGCCATAACGTTAGGCTAAGTGCTAAGCTTTTTTTAACTGTTATACCGTACATACACGTCCAGAGGCTTATTATTTTTTTACATTCCGTAAGGTTATATTTTAGCCTGAATTTTAGACTATGGGGCGATAAGCGACCAACTGTCACAAAAAGCGGATAAAAAGGTATTCTTTTGTTCTAATGATAACCATTATCGTTAATTTGGCCATTGCTAGATGCCGTCATAAAATAGCGGCTTCATTATCGATGCCGTATGTCGATAGTCACCTCATCGCCACTGTGTCACAATAGAAAATACGCAAATAAACAAGTACATATCAGTACCTGATGAATTGCGTCACTCGGCTAATGATATTAGCAAATTGTCTAAAGAGGAGAAGAAGCTAGATGGGGATGGAGATCGCAATTGCATTGACCGCTATCGTATCCATCGCTGTGACTGGATTGCTACTGAAGTATAGCAATGGACTAAAGCAGCGAATTAGTGAAGTGCAATTAAGTGAGGCGGACGGTAAAGCGGAGCTGGCTAAATATATTCAGCTGGCCGAATCATTGCAGCAACAATTAACTAAGCAAGAACAGCAGTCGCTTGAGTTAAGCCAAAAAATTGATCAGCACCAACAAACCTATAATGATTTATCGGCACGCCATGCTGCATTAAAAGCCGAGCAAGTTGAGCGCGATACCAGTTTTAAAAAACAGCTCGAGAACATCGAACAGCAAAAAGAAACTATTAAGAAAGAATTTGAGAATTTGGCCAATAAGATATTCGATGAAAAAGGCAAAAACTTCAGTCAGACTAATCAAGCTACGCTCGACAGTATGCTGAAACCGTTCAAAGAGCAGATGGAAGGTTTTCAAAAACGAGTGAATGAGGTGCATAGCGCATCGGTTAAAGATAATACCAACTTAACGGCTGAAATAAAGAAAGTCTTAGAGGTCGGTTTAAAAATGGAATCAGAGGCAATTAATTTGACCTCGGCATTAAAAGGCGATACTCAGCAGCGTGGCGCATGGGGTGAGGCGCAGTTAGAGCGTACTTTGCAAATGAGCGGTTTACTCAAAGATCAACATTACACGACGCAAGACAGCTTCGGTGCGGCTGGTAATGCCAAGCGCACGGATTATATTATTCGCTTGCCGGATGAAAAATGTTTGGTGATTGACAGCAAAATGACGTTGGCGGATTATGATCGCTCAGTTAGCGCCGCTACTGATGAAGAGCTTAATACTGCCCTTAAAGCCCATGTTGCTGCGGTTAAAAAACATATCGACGATTTAGCAAAGAAAGACTATACCGATTTGTCGGGTATTCAATCGCCAGATTTTATTTTGATGTTTATGCCAATTGAGCCAGCTTATATCGAGGCTTTAAAGTTTGATAAAGAGTTGTTTAGTTATGGCTATGAAAAAAATATTATTTTGGTTTCGCACACGACCTTGATTCCTATATTGCGCACCGTGTCTAATTTATGGATTTTACAGCAAAGTAATGAGCAAGCTAAGGACTTGGGCGATCAAGCGCTAGCGATTTATAACTCGGTTTGTACCATCACTGAACGAGTTCATGCGTTGGGCCAAACCTTAGGGACCGCCGGCGAACACTATAATAAGTTAGTTACTGGGCTCGTTGGTAATCAAGGTTTAGCGGGCAAGGTTGATCGCTTCGGCCAACTATCCAGCAAGGCTAAAAAGCAAATGAAAGATCTTGAGCCAAAACAAATTGGCGGTGAAGATGCGCGTTTACTGTTAACGGCAAAACCGCTGACGCTGCAACCGGCTGATGAGGAGTAATACTTTCAACCGATTACCGTTAGTGTCCTAATGGTCATCAATGAGGCTTTATATAGTAGATGTTTTTAACAAACACTTGTTTTTGTTGTTTTGGGCTTGCGCCGTGTAAATAAAGCAGACCGGTAACATCTTTCAAATTAGCGCCAGTTTGAGTAGCAAATGACAGTGGGAATGTATAGGTTTTCCATTCCTTGGTTAGTTTTCTTTTGCCGCCAAACGGTATGCCGGTATTAACTTGCGTGCCAGCTAAGAAATCACCGGTTTGAAAGCCGATTGTGAATTTCAAATCCGCATCTCCCTTGATATCAAAGCGAAGAAAGCCCTCGGTGAAAGCCGTCAGATTTTCACCTTGTCCGCCTTGTATCTCGAGGCTGCTGCCCCACCCATCACCGG
>CALCNB010000372.1 GCA_937897785.1 uncultured Cellvibrionales bacterium
GTCAATGAATTCAGTGAGAGAGAGCAATTATGGTTAGCCATTGCCCCTGAGGGTACACGAGCGAAAGCCGAAAAATGGAAAACCGGTTTTTTAAGCATTGCTGAGGGAGCTAACGTCCCCATTATGTTGTTATCGTGGGACTATCCAACCAAAACCATTCAGTTTGGCCCGATGATGACCACTTCAGGTAATCGGGAGCAAGACCTGCTAGACATTCAAGCGCATTTTCGCCAATTTGAAGGCCGACGACCCGAAAACACCAATTAATTTTTGACTGCCTCACCAGCGGTTTAGGCCAGCGGTTTAAACAGCACCTTGGCATTGCGTTGATAGTTATACAATGATTGCTTTTCTTCGGGCAGTTCGGCGACCGATCCCTCGCTAAATCCGTTTTCAATAAACCAATGCGCGGTTTGGGTTGTGAGCACAAAGACCTGCTCGATACCCATTGCTTGGGCTTGGTTTTCTATTGTCTCGAGTAAGCGTGCCCCTCGATTGCCATTGCGATAATCGGCATGGGTGACAATGCATGCAATCTCTCCCAGCGTTGCATGGTGTTTCGCTGAGTCGGTTTGGTATGGGTAAAGAGCGGCTATGGCAATAATTAACCCGTCGCGTTCGATCACGGTAAAGTAATCAATTTCAGCGGCGAGCTTTTCTCGGTCTCGTCGCACTAACACCCCTTGTTCTTCAAGCGGGCTGATCATCTCAATAATGGCACTGACATCGTCAGCTGAAGCCGAGCGTATTTGCTCGAAGTTCGCTTGCGAGATTAATGTGCCGGCCCCATCAACGCTGTACAGCTCTTGCAATAAGGCGCCATCATCGCAATAACTCATAATATGAGCTCGCGGTACGCCGCCTTTAACAGCAGCAATGGCTGCCTTAGCGAGTGGCAGCACAGCGGGTGCTAGCGTCTGGTCTGTGATCAGTTGAGCGGCTGAAGCGGGCGTTAATTCGCGAATTAAATGGCCATCGTGATCATGAATGCCTGATAACTGAGTAAAGGCGATAAGCTTATCGGCCGCTAAAGACTGGGCAATTTCAGTGGCTACATGATCATAAGCCAGATTAAAGCAATCCCCGCTGGGCGAGTAGCCGAGAGCTGAAAGCAGAACGACATTACCAGTATCAAGCAGTGAGGTGATGGCGAGGGTGTCAATGTTTCGCACTGTACCAGTGAGTTGAAGGTCAACACCATTGATAATGCCGGCCGGTTTAGCGGTGATGACGTTAGCCGATGCGACACGGACTTTCACGCTGTGCATGGCCGAGGGGGCTAAGCCCATCGATAAGCGGGTCTCCAGTTGTGAGCGCACTAAACTCGCCGCCTCAATGACCTTATCCATCGTGGCGGCATCCGTCACCCGCAAGCCCTCGACCAAGGGACTGTTGATATTTTTTTCAGCGAGTTTGTTTTGTAACTGCGCGCGACAGCCATGCACAATCACAATGCGTATGCTTAAGCTATTCAGCAGGGCAATATCATGAATAATATTGCTGATATTGGCATCTAACAGCGCCTCGCCACCCAAGGAGATAACAAAGGTTTTATGGCGGTGGGCATTAATATAAGGCGTCGCCTGACGAAACCATTTCACCAGTTGGCCATAGTCTGCCGGGGGCGGCGTAAAATCGTTATTGTTTTCGTTGTTATCATTCATGGCATAAGCTTACCAGCAGAGACCACTAGAGGCAGTAGCGTTGAATAAGACTTTTTAACAGATCGACGCCGGGTTTTATTTGATCATGGGCTAAATATTCATTGGCTTGGTGGGCGCAGTCAATACTGCCGGGCCCCATGACCAGCGTTTGCATGCCTAAGGCTTGTAAAAAAGGGGCCTCGGTTGCAAAACCGGCACTGACGGCACTATGCCCCGTTAATTGCTCACTGAACCGCACCAGCTCACTGGTTTCAGGCTCTAAAAAGGCCGCTACGCCATCAAATAAGGCTTCATGCTTAGCGTCAACACCCGTGCCTGCCAGCACCTGCGCAACGGTTTGATGAATACTGTGTCGCACCTCGTCATTATTCATACCCGGTAACAGCCGTACATCAAAACTCAACGCGCAATGGCGACAGATACGATTAGGCGCATCGCCACCATGAATGCTGGCAAGGTTAAGGGTGGGTACGATCACGTCAAAAGCCGAGTTTTGATACTGCTTGCCCCATTGCTCGCGCAAGGCCATTAATGCGGCGATGACCTTGTGCATGGCATCGAGGGCGTTATTGCCTAGCGCGGGATTGGATGAGTGACCCGATCGGCCCTCGAGCGTAATCGATTCCATCATGACGCCTTTATGCATTCGAACCGGTTTTAAATCCGTGGGTTCGCCAATCACTGCATAACGGGCTTTGGGTTTGCCGGCCGCTGCTAAGGCTTTGGCACCGGCCATGCTGGTTTCTTCGTCAGCGGTGGCAAGAATAATTAACGGTTGCTGCAGTTGTTGATTGACGAGCTCCTGTTGAATATTGGTGATCGCTTCAATGACCAGTGCAAAAAAACCTTTCATATCGGTGCTGCCTAGCCCATAAAATCGATGGTTAGCGTCAAGTAATTGAAACGGATTTGATTGCCATTGCTGTTCATCGAAAGGCACTGTGTCGGTATGGCCGGCCAGAACAAGGCCGCCCGATCCTGTGCCCAGAGTCGCGATTAAGTTGAACTTGCCGGCCTGTTGGCCGTCTATAGCTTTAGTTACCGTTTGAATCTCAATTGAAAAGCCCCGTTCTGACAGTTGATTGGCGAGCCAGTCAATTACAGGACGATTAGAGGTATCCAGTGACGGGTTTGCACTACTGATGGAAGGCAGTGCAATTAACTGGCTTAAGTGATCAACTAGCGCTTTCATTGGCGTCTCAGCTAAGAACGGTAAGAACTGATCATAGCAATTAAAGGTTGAAAAAAAGTTAATTCAAGCATTGCATCCAACATTGAATCATACGTGTATCAGCAGTGTATCAGCGATGGCCGATCAGTTCTAACATGACGGGGTGATTAACTAACAATAACGGCCATTCATTCCTGCCA
>CALCNB010000373.1 GCA_937897785.1 uncultured Cellvibrionales bacterium
CACAGCGCAATTTTATTCGGTCATACAATCTGCAACCGTTGCCCATACGAATGCAACACCAATTAACTCCGCCCGGCGGCAGTTTATTTGTGAATGGCAAGCAGCAAGACATCAGCAAAAATACAATCGAGATCCCCTATCGCAAAACGCTTGATATCTTAAGCTGGGATGCCAGAGGTTTATTGAAGGTTGCGCCTTTATTTTATTGGACTGATGAACAAATTGACGCATATATGCAGTCCCATCAACTGCTCTCTTGTCGACATTATTTTGATCCAACAAAAGTACAGGATGGTCGAGAGTGTGGTCTCCATACTTCCGTATAGGCTTAGATTTCGATGCTAGATCTGTTCAGCTAGTTCGGCGGCTTGTCCGATATAATTAGCCGGTGTTAGAGCGAGCATAGCGGCTTTCGCTTCTTCGCTAATGTCTAATTGATGGATGAATTCTGCCAGTGATTCAGCATTGACCTGCTTGCCTCGTGTTAATGCCTTGAGTTTTTCATACGGTTCGTCAACCCCATAGCGCCGCATGATAGTTTGCAGAGGTTCAGCTAATACTTCCCATGCTTGATCTAAATCGTCGTTAAGAACGGTTTCGTTAAGTTCTAGTTTGCCAAGACCTTTTTGGGTAGATTGATAGGCGATTAGGCTATAGGCAAAACCTACTCCCATATTTCTTAATACCGTCGAGTCGGTTAGGTCTCTTTGCCAGCGAGAAATGGGTAGCTTTTCAGCCATATGATTAAGGATGGCATTGGCTAAACCTAAATTTCCTTCAGAGTTTTCAAAATCAATTGGGTTCACTTTATGCGGCATAGTTGAAGAGCCAATTTCACCCGCTATTTGTTTTTGTTTAAAGTAACCCCGAGAAATATAAGCCCAAATATCGCGGTCAAAATCAATTAAGATGGTATTAAATCGCGCCAGACACTGAAATAGTTCGGCAATGTAATCGTGTGGTTCAATTTGGGTAGTGTAGGGGTTCCACTGCAAGCCTAGACTTTCGACAAATTGTTGTGCATGAGATGCCCAGTCGAGATCAGGATAAGCAGAAATGTGAGCGTTATAGTTGCCAACAGCACCATTGATTTTTCCTAAAATTTCAACTTTTTCGAACTGGAGTAATTGTCGACGTAGGCGTGCCACCACATTAGCAAATTCTTTCCCTACTGTGGTCGGGCTAGCAGTTTGCCCGTGGGTTCTAGACAGCATAGGCTGAGTTGACCAGTTTTTTGCGAAATCTGCTAATTGATCAATGATAGCTTGCATGACAGGAATTAAGGTTTGCTTACCTGATTCGAGCATTACGGCATGAGATAAGTTATTAATGTCTTCAGAGGTGCAGGCAAAATGGATGAATTCTTTCGCCTCAGTTAAACCATCAATGCCCTCTAACTTGTTTTTAAGGAAATATTCCACTGCTTTAACATCGTGATTAGTCGTGGCTTCAATCGATTTAATCGTCTCGGCATCGGTTTCACTAAAAGCACTAACAATCTTGTCAAGTTCCGAAGTGATGGCGGGGCTAAAAGGCATTAGCTCTTTAATCTGAGGGGCACTGGCAAGTGACTCCAGCCATTTAACTTCAATCAAGACACGAGCTGCAATTAGACCGTACTCGCTGAAAATATCGTTTAAGGCACTGGTTTTATTGGCGTAACGTCCGTCAATAGGGGAAATGGCTTTGAGTATCGTAGGCATAATATTGTTTTTGATTAGTATCTCAGGGCTAAAGGTTAGCTAACACTATGCGTAAAAGCGTTGGATGAGTCAAACTATAAGCGTGTGCAAAATACCCTGAAGCGCATTTTAGCCTGACAGAATATAGCCCTAGGTTTAACTGGCTGAGGTTATAACTGCGCCGCCTAAGCAGCGATTTCCATCGTAAAAGACCACGTACTGGCCAGGAGTTATGGCCCGTTGTGGTTGGTCGAAATCGATCAGCAGATTTCCGTCTAGGTCGTCCGAAATAGTACAGGCTTGGTCTGCCTGCCGGTATCGTGTTTTAGCCTGACATTTAAAGGGCAGGGTCGGAGCCATATTGATCCAATGGGCATCGATCGCAGTCAGCGAAGTGGCGAATAGCAAGGGGTGATCATTGCCTTGCACGACCAGTAAACGGTTCTCCTCAATATTCTTTGCGGCGACATACCAAGGTGCTTGATGAGCATTAGCAACACCGCCAATACCCAGGCCTTGTCGTTGGCCTATGGTATGAAACATAAGGCCATTATGCTCGCCCATAGTTTCTCCCTTATCGTTAATGATAAGGCCGGGGTTTGGCTTGAGATATTGTTCTAAAAAATCACTAAATCGCCTCTCACCAATGAAGCATATACCGGTACTATCTTTTTTATCGTGGGTGACTAAGCCTGCTTTTTTGGCAATATCGCGAACCTCTGACTTTTCTATTTCTCCGATAGGGAATAGAGTTTTAGCCAGTTGTTGTTGATCGACAGCATGAAGGAAATAGCTTTGATCTTTGTTGTCATCGAGGCCTTTGAGTAGCTGTGCTTGCCCATCATATTGGTAGGTTCTTGCATAGTGACCTGTGGCGATTTTATCGGCGCCAAGTTGCTCGGCATAGTCAGCAAAGACTTTAAATTTTATTTCTCGATTGCACAGCACATCTGGATTTGGGGTTCTGCCGGCCTGATATTCTGCCAGAAAATGCTCGAACACATTATCCCAGTAGGCCTTGGCGAAGTTTGCGGTGTGCAGTTCAATATTAAGCTTATCACACACTCGAAGAGCGTCCTCTAGGTCGGTGCGGGCAGTGCAGTATTCAGTGCCATCATCTTCATCCCAGTTTTTCATGAACAGCGCTTCAACGGCAAGTCCTTGCTGTTGTAATTTCAATGCGGTGACGGATGAGTCAACGCCGCCAGATATGCCGACAATAACCTTATTCATGCTGAGTTAGCGATGCCTGTGATGTGCCAAGAATTAAGACTATCCCATTGCGGCTAGTCTTGAATGAGGGGATATTTTAGCGGTAATCTTTTACGAGCGCTAATGGATAATGTGGTTCGGACAAATATTGTTCAATTGAAAGGGAGACGAGAGGGCTTCGATGGTCCTCTTTTCTGGCGTTTAGTTCCTCTAAGGTCAGCCAAAGCGCTTGGATAATACCGGTATCCAGTTTGGCCTCCGCATCATGTGTTAAAGCCTTACCAATAAAGGTCGTACGATGATAAGTAATATTATTGTGATCTGAGTGGTAAAGATTTATATTCAGCACGCCCGTGATGTCGATTTTCCAGCCGGTTTCCTCGTAGGTCTCACGAATCGCTGCATCGATGAGTGATTCACCGGTCTCAAGGTGGCCTGCGGGTTGATTCAAGACCACGCGCCCTTCGGCATGTTCTTCGACAAACAGAAATTTATTATCTTTTTCAATAATCGTGGCAACGGTGAGATGAGGAGTGAATGACTCATTTTTGTTGGCGTTGGTGTTAATGATGATATTCCTTGTTTGCAAATCAATTAAGTTCTTATAGGGTAGGTGATATAACGGCTAAGTCTAGTGACTGTCGATAGCTCACCACTTTTTTGAGATATTTTTGGGTAAATTCACCGTTATTTTTTTATACTGTCCTGGCTCGAGATCAGACAAGTGCCAATTTCCAATTTTGTGACGAACTAAGCGTAATACAGGGTGGTCAACGCAGGCAAACATCCGCCTTATTTGACGATTTCGGCCCTCTTTTATGCTTATGTTAAGCCATTGACTATTAAGTTCTCTGTGTTGAGCCAGCGGCGGTTCGCGCTGCCAGAGCGTTGGCGCTTGTTTAAGTCGTTGTATTTTTGCACGTTTGGTGAGTCCGTCTGTAAGCTCAATGCCGTCTGCAAGCTGCTGTAATACTTCCTTAGATGGGCAGCCTTCGACTTGCACCCAGTAGGATTTTTCCATTTTTTGCTCAGGGGAGCTGATTCTTTGCTGTAATGCACCGTTATCGGTCAATACCATCAGTCCTTCAGAAAGAAAATCGAGCCTACCAGCTGGATAAAATTTAGGCTGATGAATAAAGTCAGCCAAGGTTTGCCTTGATTTACTATCGATAGACGCCTGATTGCGCTTATCCGTGAACTGACTTAACACGCGGTAGGGCTTGTTGAATAGTAGGATATCAATTTTCATATCAACAGCTCTGATTGACGATAAGCTTATATTTAGTTCATCTGAGCATCAAAGCGTTACTTTTACAGACGACATAAGCATGAGGAGAGTGTTACAATGATATCTGAATATAGCATCATTCGATATCCATTGTTTACGTTATTCCTTCGTTTGATAACGCGCCATTGCTCGCCCAATTGCCATAACTTCAGGTGGTCTTGTTTCGCGTCAATAATCTCGAAAGATGCCTCACTTAAACCCTTAAACATTGAACGTTCTACGGAGATTTTCTATGGGATACCAACATATTGTTGTGCCGGCTGATGGCGCTAAAATCACAACCAACGCCGACGGCAGTATCACTGTTCCCGATCGGCCTATTATCCCCTATATCGAGGGTGATGGCATTGGTGTTGATGTAACCCCGCCGATGTTATCCGTGACTAATGCCGCTGTTGAAAAGGCCTATGGTGGTCAACGATCGATTGCTTGGATGGAAATCTATAATGGCGAAAAAGCGGCTGAAAAGTATGAGGGCGATTGGTTTCCCGCAGAGACATTAGATGCGATTCGTGAATATAAAGTTGCCATTAAAGGGCCTCTTACAACGCCTGTCGGTGGCGGTTTTCGTTCGCTTAACGTCGCTTTACGACAGGAGCTTGATCTTTATGTTTGTCAGCGACCTGTTCGGTGGTTTACTGGCGTACCTTCACCCGTTAAAGAGCCTGAAAAAACAGACATGGTTATCTTTCGTGAAAACTCTGAAGATATCTATGCGGGTATCGAGTGGCGTGCAGGCACTGAAGAGGCTGATAAGGTCATTGCTTTTTTCCGTGATGAAATGGGCGTGTCAAAAATTCGATTTCCTGATAACTGTGGCATCGGTGTGAAACCAGTCTCTTCACAAGGAACTAAGCGCCTAGTCCGCAAAGCAATTCAATACTGTATTGATCAAGATTTGCCGTCAGTGACGTTAGTTCACAAGGGCAATATCATGAAGTTCACTGAGGGCGCTTTTAAAGATTGGGGGTATGAACTCGCGCAAGAGGAATTTGGCGCTGAGCTCCTCGACGGTGGTCCGTGGATGACGTTTAATAACCCGAATACTGGCAAGCAAATTATCGTTAAAGATGTGATTGCTGATGCGATGCTGCAGCAGATATTATTAAGACCTGACGAATACAGCGTCATTGCCACACTGAATTTAAATGGTGACTATATCTCTGATGCCTTAGCGGCCCAAGTGGGTGGTATCGGTATCGCACCCGGCGCTAATTTGTCCGATGATATTGCTTTATTTGAGGCCACTCATGGCACTGCTCCAAAGTATGCTGGTCAGGATAAAGTGAACCCTGGTTCGGTTATTTTATCAGCAGAAATGATGTTAAGGCATTTAGGTTGGAATGAGGCTGCCGATTTGGTTATTTCTGGCGTTGAAGGTGCCATTAATGCGAAAACAGTGACTTATGACTTCGACCGTTTAATGGACGATGCGACATTACTGAAATCGTCTGAGTTTGGTGATGCGATTATCCAGCATATGGGCTGATAGTGTTCGGCAAAAAAAAACCGGCTAAAGCCGGTTTTTTTTCATTAAAATACTTATTCAGTGGTTTCGGCGCTTTCACTAATATTGGTTTGCTTGGTATTTTCCGCATGCTGATTGTCGTCAAATTGAGCAGTAGGGACACGCACAGTTTCTAACAATTTTATATTCGATGCATGCAAGCCCTTTGCCCCGTCAACGGTTTCAAAGGATACGCATTGTCCGGCTTTGAGGGTGCGATAACCCTCCATCTCAATGGCTGAATAGTGGGCAAAAATATCGACATGCCCATCGTCAGACAGGATGAAACCATAGCCTTTTGCGTTATTAAACCACTTAACTACGCCGGTTTGCATAAGATCACCTTTAAATTGAAAGCCTATTGAAGTCATCGCGCGGATGAATTACACTTATTTTTATAATATTCAGTAACTTAGCTTTTTTAGCAATTTAATGTAGACGTCCTTTTTAACGCGTGTAGCGGCATTAGTCAAGTAAAAACGCTAAGGTACGTGGGTCAAATAACGTGTATGATGTGGGGTGTATTTGAATTTTTCTGGTAAAAAAAACATGAAAGACTCTCAAAATTCTAAATTTCAGCTACCCTTATTAATGAGCAGTGATCAAGTTGACATTGAGCATGATGAGGATGTATTGCTTGCGCCAGAAGAGCCCAAGTTAGAAATTCCTTCTATGTACAATGTGGTCATGTTCAATGATGATTTCACACCGATGGAATTTGTAGTCGAAGTGTTGGAAACTTTTTTCAACAAAGATCGAGAAGCAGCAACACGCGTCATGTTAACCGTCCATACGATGGGCAAGGCAGTATGCGGTTCTTATACTCGAGATATCGCTGAGACAAAGGCTGCGCAAGTTAACCAATATGCGCGAGAAAGCCAGCATCCATTACTGTGTGAAATAGAGTCATTTAAAGAAGAGTGATTTTAACAGTTTTTGATGTTTGAGGATTGACCATGCTCAATAAAGAGCTTGAAGAAACACTGAATAGTGCTTTCAAAATTGCGCGTAATAAGCGCCATGAATTTATGACGGTAGAGCATTTATTGCTCGCTATGCTCGATAACCACGATGCCAGTGATGTTTTGACGGCCTGTGGTGTCGAGGTCCAACGGCTTAACAAATCGCTTGTTGAGTTTATCAATTCAACGACCCCTTTACTTGCCGAAACTGATGAAGAGCGCGATACCCAGCCAACGCTTGGTTTTCAGCGTGTCCTGCAGCGTGCCGTCTTTCACGTTCAATCGTCTGGAAAAAAAGAAGTCAGTGGTGCTAACGTTTTAGTCGCTATTTTTAGCGAGCAAGAGAGCCAGGCTGTTTATTTATTGAAAGAGCAGAGTATAGCCCGCATTGATATCGTTAATTATATTAGCCATGGTATTTCTAAAATTGCTGGACAAAACGACACGAGCAGCGAGCCGAGTCCGCAGCAAAATCATGATGAGTCTAGCCCCGATGAAGGAGCTGCTCAAAATCCCCTTGATGCTTATGCGGTTAACTTAAATAAAGAGGCTGACCTCGGTCGCATTGATCCTCTTATCGGTCGTGCAAGTGAGGTCGAGCGTGTAGTGCAGATTCTTTCAAGGCGTCGAAAAAATAACCCTCTACTCGTGGGTGAGGCCGGTGTCGGTAAAACCGCTATCGCTGAAGGTCTAGCCAAACGAATTATCGATGACGATGTCCCTGAAGTATTGGCCGATAGTACTGTTTATTCCTTAGATTTGGGCGCTCTGCTGGCCGGAACCAAATACCGTGGAGATTTTGAGAAGCGTTTTAAAGCCTTGCTTGGAGAGCTTAAAAAGCGTGAAGATTCGGTGTTATTCATTGATGAGATTCATACCATTATTGGCGCAGGAGCCGCTTCTGGCGGCGTGATGGATGCCTCTAATCTTTTAAAGCCGCTGTTGAGCTCGGGTGAATTAAGATGCCTAGGTTCGACGACTTTCCAAGAATATAGAGCTATTTTTGATAAAGATCGCGCATTATCGCGTCGGTTTCAGAAAATTGACGTCAATGAGCCCAGCCCGGATGATACCTATTTAATTCTAAAAGGGCTCAAAACGCAGTTTGAATCTCATCATGATATTCAATATACCGATAAAGCTTTAAGAGCCGCTGCCGATTTAAGTGCGCGTTATATTAATGAGCGTTTTCTACCCGACAAGGCGATCGATGTAATCGATGAAGCAGGTGCCTATCAGCGCTTGATGCCTCAATCAAAGCGGAAGAAGAGAATTGGCGTGACTGAAATTGAAACGGTTGTTGCCAAAATTGCGCACATTCCGCCCAAGCATGTGAGCTCGTCTGACCGCACCGCCTTAGCTAAATTAGACACTAATCTCAAGCAAGTGGTATTCGGGCAAGACAAGGCTATTGATGCCTTAGCCAGTTCTATAAAGCTCTCGCGTGCGGGTCTAACTTCTCCGGATAAACCCATTGGGTCTTTCTTATTTGCCGGCCCAACGGGCGTGGGTAAAACTGAGGTTAGTAGTCAGTTGGCATCGATTATGGGCATGGAGCTGTTACGATTTGACATGTCAGAATACATGGAGCGCCATACGGTATCGCGTTTAATTGGTGCGCCTCCTGGTTATGTTGGCTTTGATCAAGGTGGCTTATTGACCGATGCTGTTACTAAGAATCCCCATTGTGTGGTGTTGCTCGATGAGATAGAGAAGGCGCACCCTGAAGTTTTTAACTTGTTGTTACAGGTCATGGACCACGGCACTTTAACTGATAATAATGGCCGCAAAGCGGATTTTCGAAATGTCGTTCTTATTATGACCACCAATGCCGGCGCTCGCACGATGAGTCGTCGAAGTATTGGTTTTACTGAGCAAGATCATAGTACCGATGGAATGGAAGCGTTAAACAATTTATTTACACCTGAATTTAGAAATCGTTTGGACTCCATCATTCAGTTTGTTCCTCTGGAAGAGGAAGTTGTACTTACTGTCGTCGATAAATTCTTGATCGAGTTGCAAACGCAGCTGGATGACAAGGCAGTAGTGTTGGACGTTGATGCGAAAGCCAGAAAGTGGATTTTAGCGAAAGGTTACGACGTCCATATGGGGGCTAGACCGATGGCGCGCGTAATTCAACAATACGTCAAGAAGCCATTGGCAGAATTAGTCTTATTCGGTGATTTGGCTGAAAAGGGCGGCACGGTTAAAATCACGGTGCGTAAAGATTCTCTGGTGCTGAAGGTGTGTTAAAGGCTGTATCTAAGCC